>SXOM01000228.1 GCA_005776735.1 Pseudomonadota bacterium | reverse complement strand
GGCAGCAAACGGCCGCTCGCCGCGACCGGTCGCGGCGCGTCGCCCTCCCTTCAATCGTCGGCGGGGCGGCGGGGGAGGCGGCGAAGGGCGGAGACCAGCTCGCGGACCTCGTCCCGGGGCACCGGCGCCCCGCCGTAGCGCGAGCGGTACAAGACCCAGGCGAGCCCGAGCAGCGGCCGCCCATCGTCGCCCGCTTCGGCCACCAGCCACTCGCCGGCCGCGACCGGCGGCAACGACGGCGGCAAGGCCCACCCCCGCGACACGACCCGTCGCCGCGCCGCTCCGAACGTGCGCACCAGCTCGTCGGCCTCGCGCACCGCCGACGCGGGCCGCGACAACCACCACAGAACCCCGCGCAGCACCGTGCCGGACAGGAGCACCGCCCCGAAGATCAACCCGGCGCCCGCCATCCCCGCCTTCCCGCGCGCGCGGATCGGGTCGTTGGTGGGTACCGCGACCAGGCGCCCCCCGAGCGCCGCCGCCGCGTCGATCTGCTGATCGAGGTCGTAGTCGAGGACCAGCTCGAGCCACGCGGAGTTGACCTCCTCCGCGGCGCTCTGCCACCAGGAGACCCGAGGCGCCGGGATGTCGCCGACCGGCGTGGCGTCGACCACCGCCCACCCGCCGGTCACAGGGACCTCGACCCACGCGTGCGCATGACCGCGCCGCACCGCGAGGTAGCCCGCGTCGGTGAGCTCGGCGCTGTAGAAGCCCGTCGCGAGCCGGGCGGGGACGCCACGAACCCGCAAGACGACCGCCAACGCCGACGCGAAGTACTCGCAGTGCCCCGCGCGCGAATCGAGAAGGAACCAGGTGAGCGGGTCGCCCGTGGGCCGGGGCGGCTCGAGCTCGTAGCGGAAGTCGCGCGCGAACATGCCGACCGCCGCCCCGACGATCTCGCGGGCATCGTCGCTCCCCGGAGCGAGCCCCGCCGCCAACGCCGACACCCGCGGGTCGAGGGCCGGGAGCTGGAGGAGCTGGTCGTACCGGTCGTCGGGCACCGCGTCCACCGGCCGCGCGCGCGAGAACACCTCGTAGCTGACCCGACGGCCGGGGTGGGCGTGGTTGAGCTCGCCCTCGGGCCCCTGCAACACCGGCCCCTGGTCGCTCCGGGCATAGAGCAGGTCGGGCGGGCCAAAGACCGTGGCGCCCTCGAGAGGCTCCAGGAGCACCTCGGCGCGCGTCTCCCAAGCGCCGACGGCCACCCGCTGGACCGCGCCGGAGCGGGTCCACGCCCGCCCGTCGAAGTGATCGAGCGCACGACCGCGGAGGTAGAGCGGGCCGCGGAGCGCGTTGCCCCCACGATCGTAGTTGCGTACCCGCATCACCAGCGCGTCGCGGTCGGGGTCTCCCTGCTCGTCGCCCAACGAGACGCTGTCCCCGAACCGGTCCTCGGCCGCCGGCTCCCCGGCGGCGCTGAGCATGCCGCCCTGAAGGCGCGGGACGAGGATGAAGAACGTCGCGGCCAAGGCCACCGTGCCGGCCGCCGCGAGCCGCTCCAGACCGGGCTCGCGCACCCCGGTCACCCGGAGCAGCGCGACCGGCGTCGCGAGGGTGAGCACCACGAGGATCGGCGCGAGCCCGATGGAGAGCGTTCCCACCGAGCCGATGAGCGCCATCAACGCGCCGAGCAACAACAGGACCCGCTGGTCGGACGCTCCCTCGGCGACCACCGCACGGTGCGCCGCCAACCACCCGAGCAGGAGCGCGAACCCGGCGACCACCCCGAGGGTGGTGGCGACGATACCGCCGGCCGCCAGCGCGAGCAGGTGCGCGAACGTCCAGTCGGACACGATGCGCCCCCGACGCCCGAGGAGCACCCCGCCGATGACGAGCACGGCGGCGACGATGCCGCTGGGCCCCGACAACGCCAGGCACAGGGCCCCGGCGCCGGCCACCAGGCCCACGGCAGGGTCGATCACCGCCGCTCCAGGAGGGCGAGGGTGGTCAACAATCGGCGCCGCCAGGTCGCGCCCGAGCGCGCCGGCAGCCGCTCCCCGTCGGCTTCGAGGCCGACTGCGTCCCCGGCGGCGAGGTGCCGCTCCACACGGCCGGCGAGGCGGCGCACGGCCTCCTCCCGCCGCTCCCCCGACAGCCCGGGCTCCAAGCGCAGGACCAGCGCGTCGGCGCCCTGCGCCACGCGCACCACCACCATCGGCGTGCCCATCCGCGCCGATGTCGGCCAGTGGACGCGGCGCAGGGGGTCGCCCGCGCGGTAGGGGCGCAGGCCGGCGAACTCGCCCGACTCCGAGGTGCGACCGCGGCTCGCGAGCTCGTCGCCGTCGCCGTGCGGCGCCAGGGGCGCGCTCCGCCCCGCGGGGAACGGGTACACCAGCACCTCGCCGGGCACCTCCACGTCGCGCCACCGTCGGACCAACCCGAACGGGTACACCGACTCCACGCGCACCGCCCCGAGCACGGCCACCCCTCGCTCCGCGAAGGTGAACTCCGCGGGCACCTCGGCGGACTCCCCCGGCGCGCACCGCTCGACCCAGCCGCGGGCCGCCCCCTCGCCGCGCTCCGCGAGCCGGACCTGGCGCGCAGCGCCGCGACCACGCGGGTTGTACAGAACGAAGCTCCCCGTCGCCGCCACGCCGGCGTGGAGCTCGGACGGCAGGCGCCGCTCCACCCGCAGCCCGCGCAGGTTCCACTCGGCAAAGAGGTTGGCGACCACCAGCAGCGCCAACAGCAGCGCCAGGACGAGGTACACCAGGTTGTTGCCGGTGTTCACCGCGCCGAAGAGCACCCCCGCCAACAACGCCAGGAAGATCGCGCCCTCGCGCGTCGGCGCGACGAGGTTGACCTCCCCGAAGCGGCGGAACATCAGGCCAGCGGACGCATCTGGTCGAGCAGCTCGCGCACCGCCGCCGCCGCGGCGTCGCCCCCGGTCTCCGCGCGCGGGAGCACCCGGTGGGCGAGCACCGGCACCGCGAGCGCCCGCACGTCTTCCGGGGTGGCGAAGTCGCGGCCGTGCACCAGGGCCCGCGCCCTCACTGGCGCGCCCCGGGTCCTGGTCTGCGACGAGCCATTCGCGGGCGTGGATCCTGCCCAGGCCAGG
>SXOM01000227.1 GCA_005776735.1 Pseudomonadota bacterium | reverse complement strand
GACCGTGGCGACCGGCGCGACGGCCGCGACCGTGGCGACCGGCGCGAGGGCCGCGACCGCGGCGACCGCGGCGACCGGCGCGATGGCCGCGACCGCGACCGTGACCGGCGGGATCGTCCGGAGCGACGCGATGATTCGAGCAAGCCTGCTGGTCAGTCTGCTGCTCCTGCGTCCGCGTCCGAAGAGGGCGCAGCGCCGGTGGCGGCGCGGCCCGAGCGTCCCGAGCGTCGGGATCGTGGCGAGCGCAGCGACCGTGGCGAGCGCAGCGACCGCGGTGATCGTGGCAACCGCGGTGAACGCGGCCGGCCCGAGGCCCGACCGGTGCAGCCCACGGACGACGCTGCTCCGGCCCCGGCCGAAGGCGCCGGCGACGACGGTGAAGAGGAAGAGGACGGCCCGGAGGGCGAGGTCCCCGAGTCCGAGACCGCGGGCGGCGAAGGCGCCGAGAAGCGCAAGCGGCGTCGGCGTCGCCGTCGTACGGGTGGCAAGCCCGGCGGCGAAGGCGGCGGTACGTCCGACGGTGGCGCCGCGCCTGCGGGCGACGGCGGCGCGCCGGCCGGCGAGTAGCCCGACCGCGGGCGGCGGCCGCTTCGCGTAAGCGTTCGCTCCGCAGCGCGCCGCGCGCCGGCATCGGCGGCTCCCAGGCGCCAGGTCGCGGCGTGGCGCCCTGAGGGGCCTACAAGAAGCTGGCTCCGTACGCCGCTTCGTTGCACGCGTCGGCCTCGGCGGGCGTGAGGATCTCCGAGTCGATGAGCAGCTTGTACTCGCGGCGCAGGTTGGTGCGACACAGGTAGGTGCCGTCGGTGTTGATGCTGAACGGGATCTGCTTCTGTTGCAGGGCGCCGAGCACGTAGCGGAACTCCTCGAGGTGGCGGACCGCGCGCGTATGCAGGTTGGAGGTGGGACAAATCTCCAGGAGCGTGCCCGCGTCGGCCAGGCGCGAGAGCGCCTCGTCGCTGTAGGCGGCGCGGATGCCGTGGCCGATGCGGTGGGGCTTGAGCCGGGAGACCACCGCGATGACGCCGTCGGCGCCGCTGGACTCGGTCTCGCCGGTGTGGATGGTGGTGCCCAAGCCGGCGTCGCGCGCACGGGCAAAAAGCTGTTCGTAACGGCCGACCGACTCGGCCAGCTCGATGGTGTGGGACTCGGGACCGGCGACGTCGATGCCGATGACGCCGCGCTCGCGGTAGCGGATGGCCTTCTCGACGAGGATCTCGTTGAGCTCGGGCTTGAACTCGCGTGCGAGACAGAAGATGAGCCCCGCCTCGATGTTGTACTCCAGGCACGCGCGGTCCATCCCGCGGATGGCGGCGTGGATGATGTGGTCGAGGTCGCGTTCGCCGCCGAGATTGCGCTTCATCGGGTTGAAGCGGAGCTCGATGCGGCCGACCAGGCTGCCGCGGTACTCTTTGCCGATGATCTCGTACACGCTGCGCTCGATCGCGGCGGGGGAAGACTGGATCTTCTCGGTGACCTCGTGCATGATCTTGAGGTAGTCGTCGAGCGACTTGACCCGCTTGGGGTTGACCGTGATGAGGTCGACGAACTCGAAGTAGTCCTTGGTCGGGAGCTTGAACCCCTGGCTGTGGGCGATGCTCCACATGATGTGCGGGGCGACGCTGGCCCCGACGTGGATGTGCAGGTCGCAGAGGGGGCGCGTGAACGTCATCGGGGCGTGGATAACCGGTTACGCCGGGCGTCCGGAGGTGCCCATGCACGCCCTGCTCCTGCTCGTCCACTCCCTCGCCGTCGCCGGTGAAATCGAAGGCAGCGTCGTGGGCGACATCACCTACGAAGGGGGGCTGGACGAAACAGCAACCCGATACGTCAAGGGCAAGCCCGTGAGTATCAAACACTCCGGCGGCAACGTCGTCGTGCGCTGCATCGACACCGAGAAGTTGTCGGCGCGCCTGCCCTACGTGGTGACCGGGAGCGACAACGGCGCCCTGGAGTCGACCGGCAACAGCATCCGGCTGCAGGCGGTCGACGACGGCAAGGGTGGCGGCGTGGTCGGCACCCAGATTCCGAGCAAGCGGTCGGGGGTGTCCTCCATCGACGTGCCGCTCACGGTCAACATCCCGGTCGGCGCTTCGGCCATCAGCGTGAGCCAGAGCGGATCGGGGTGGGTGCAGGTGCAGGGGTGCGGCGGCGCCGTGAAGATCAGCGCGGGGTCGGGCGGCGCGTATGCGTCGGGCCAGTACACCTCGGCCAGCATCAGCGCGGCCGGCGGCGACGTGAAGCTCGTGCAGGAGGGGGGCGCCACGCTCACCGGCAGCACGTCGATCACGTCGGCGGGCGCGGCGCGCGTGGTCCTGAGCACCGCGCAGGGCGGCAAGCTCGTGGCCAAGGGGGCGCAGGTGGCGGTCCAGCAGGCGGTGCTCGGCGGCTCGCAGAGCGAAACGTCGGTCAGCGGCGACTTCGGGGTCGGCGGGCCGACGATCAGCATCTCGGCCAAGGGCAACGTCGAGGTCTCGGCACAGTAGATGGCGGTCCGCTGGCAAGACCTCCACGCGAGCGCCCGCCAGGACCTGGCGGCGGCGCTCGAACGCGGGATTTCGGCCACCCAGCTCGCGCTGGCGGTGGCCGCGCGCGCCCGGGGTGAAGAGGCGGGGCCCGCGGTGGCCGCCGCGACGGCCGAGGTCGATCGGCTGGCGTGGCTCCTCGGCGGCCGGCTCGCGGTGGTCGATCCGAGCGGGCAGGTCGCGGTCCGCGAAGCGTTGTCCACGGCCGCGCGCATCGGCGACTTCGAGCCGGTGCTCGACATCGCCAACGCCTGCGAAGAGGCCGACCAGAGCGCGAGTCGCCGGTTGGACGTGCAGGATCGCGTGGCGCACTACTACGACCGCGCGCTCCGGTTCTGGGAGCAGGGCGACCTGCTGTCCGCCGCCGCCGACGCGACCAGCGCCCTGAACCACAGCCCCGACGAGGTGCACATCCTCAGCAACCGGGGCGCCTGGATGTATCAGTTGGGCTTCCCCTGGGCCGCGGTCGAGGACTGGCAACGCGCCGTCTGCGTCGACCCGCGGTACGCAAACGGCTGGATGAAGCTGGGGACTGTCCTCGCCGAGCTGGGCAACCAGCTCCCCGCCCGCGCCGCGTTCCAGAAGGCGCTCGAGGTGGCGCCCGCCGGTTGGCCGTACCAGGCGGCCGTCACCGCCGAGGTGGCGCGGCTGGGCGCCAACGAAGGGTAGCGCTCCGAGCCAGCGCCGCAGGCGCAACGACCGTCAGCGGCCAGGGCCACCCCCCGAGGCGCGGAGCCCACCCCCGGACTATTCGAGCTCCTCGCGGCACTTCCCGAAGCCGCAGCGCCAGGTCGTGACCGCCCCGTCCTCGACGGTGGTCTTCCCGACCGACACATAGGCCCCGTCCAGCTTGACGTACAGCTCGTAGGAACCTTGGGGCACGATTCCTGGGTATTTCTTGCCCTTACGTCCCATCGCGTAGGCGTCGGCACCGAAGACCTCGAGGATGCCGTGGCCCTTGGGGAGCGCTTCGTCCTCTTCTTCGCCGCCGTCTCCGGCACCGTCGTCGGCCGTCGCGGGCGGGAGCGCGGGGGGCGCGGCGACTTCGACCCGCTCCGTGGGGGGGGTGCTCCGGGCCGACGGGGTGGTGCGCGCCGGGGGCGCGGGCGGACGGGACGACCCCGCGCTGGCCGGCGGGGCCGCG
>SXOM01000226.1 GCA_005776735.1 Pseudomonadota bacterium | reverse complement strand
CGCGGCGGCCGACGGGTTCACCGACCTGTTGGTGCTCGGCGCGGTCCTCGGCGAAGCGCCGACCGCCCGCCTCGCCCGCGCGCTCGAAGCGAGCGGCGCCACGCGGGTGGCCACGCCCGACGGCGCCCCGGCGTGGCCCGACGGCGTCCAGCACTACCGGCTCCGGGTGGCCGACGTTCCCTGAGCGCCGGCCGGGCAAGACGCGGCGACCCGGGGCGCGGGTCGGCGTCTTCGGGAGGGGGCGAACGCAGCGCCGGTGGTGGACGAAGACGAAGTCACCCCCGGGTCCTGCCGGGCCGGGTGAAATTGGCGCTCGCTCCGCCGCAGGTTCGCAAGCGAACCTGCGCTGCGCTCGGCCAATTCCCCCCGACCCGTCACCCGCCGCGTCACCGAACCGGCCAACGAGGGGAGGCGTCTGGCACAACGGGGGGACGCCGAACCGCGAGGGTCTGGCTGCACCGGCCGGGGTCGGTGAGCGTGGCGACGGCGAACTTCGAGCGGGGTTGGTGGGCGTGGCGGCGGCCGTGAACCGGACCGGCGCAGGGGGCACGTCGCGACGGGGGGGCGCACCGGCCAGGGTCGGTGAGCGTGGCGACGGCGAACTTCGAGCGGGGTTGGTGGGCGTGGCGGCGGTGGCGGTGAACCGGACGGCGCGGAAATCCGCCGGGGCTCATGCACCGTAAGCCCCCTCGGATTTCCATGGCCGCGGTGTAAGCCCTCTCGGATTTCCGTTATTGGTCGCCCCCGCGGCCCTGGAGCCTCAAAACCGCAGGTTTGCTCGTGGTGGCCGCACCGTTGGTGTGCTCCGGAGGGCGGGAAACGGCAATCCGAGGGGGCTTATGCCCGCCTCGCGGAAATCCGGTGGCGCTTATGGATCATAAGTGCCGGTGGATTTCCGCGTCGCGCGTCGCGCGTCGCGCCCTGCGCTCGCATCGCCGCCGGGCGCCCGCCCGCCTCGGCTCGCGACCCGACCGGTCGCGGGGCGCCCGCCAACGTCGCACCCACCCCTGCTCCACGTGGGGCGGCTCCGGGGTCGGTGAGCGTGGCGACGTCGAACTTCGAGCGCCCTACACGTCGGCCCACGCCGCGCGCAAACTCGCCCGGCCGCCGACGGACACCACGTCGCCGTGGCTCACCACGATGCGCTCGATGTCCCAGGCGTCGGCCATCCGCGCGACGCTGGCCCGCGCCGCCGCGGCGTCCTTGATGAACGACGCCCGCGCCAGGCGCGTCACGCAGAAGCGGTCGTTGGCCGCGTTGAGCCACATCAGCGCGCGGGTGATGCCCGTGGCGCCGTGCAGGTTGAACGCCAGGTCGACCGAGACGACCGTGCGCGACGCGGGGAGAAAGAGCACCTGCTCGCCGAGCGCCGGGCAGCCCGCCAGCGGCATCCCCTCGGCCACCCCGCGCAGGCAGCCCGGCAGCGTCTCGCCGAAGACCTCGTCCACCTTCAGGCCCGGCACCTTCGCCGCCGCACCCGCCACCGCCACCACCCGCGCGTCGGGGAACGCCGCCACCGCGCGCGCGGTGAACGACGTGTGCATCAGGTTGGGCACCACCACCGTGGACACCGTCCCCAGCGCGCGGATCGCGGCGAGGTGCGCCTCGTCGAGCGGGCCGGGCGAGTGCAGGGCCAGCGTACCGTCGGCCAGGCGCAGCACGTTGGTGCGCGTGCCGATGCGCATGACCCCGATCCCGAATTCGTGATGATGGATGGACCACAACCCATCGGCGACCGACACGAGCGCAGACATGGACTCTCCGAAGACCTCGAGATAGTAAATCCTCCTGACGAGTTCGTCAAGGAGCTTGACTGTGTCGACCCGAGTACCGGAGTCCACCCTGCGCGGGAGCCTCGGCCAGAGCCTGTTCCGGGCCGCGCGCCTGTACAACGAGGCGGCGATCGCAAAGGTACAAACAAGAGAACCCCGCCTCCGGCTCGCCCACACCCTGCTCTTCCCCCACCTCGGCGGCGCCGGCATCCGGCCCACCGAGCTCGCGCGGCGGCTCGGCATCTCCAAGCAGGCCGTCGGCCCCCTCGTCGACGACCTCGTGGGCTGGGGCATGCTGGAACGAACGGCCGATCCTCACGACGGGCGCGCCACGGTCGTCCGCCTCACCGAGGCCGGCGGCGCCGCGATCCTCGACGGCTTGTCGGTCCTGCGCGAGGTCGAAGCGGGCCTCCGGGCCGACCTCGGCGACGCCGCGATCGACACGCTGCACACGACGCTTCTGCAGGTCACCGACGCATTGGAGGGGGCGCCGCGCCCGGACCGGACGCTCGCCGGGCGGTGACCGGCGCGCGGCGCGGCGTGGGGGCGACGGATAGGTTCCCGCGTGCTCTCGCTGCCGCTCTTCGTGGTGGCCGCCCTGGAGCTGTGGGCGGCGTGGCACCTGCCGTGGTGGCTCGGGTGGTTCGCGGCGTGGGCGGGGGCCTCCACCGCCTTCGTGGGGCTGGCCTACCTCTTCGGGCGCCCCGGTTGGCTCGGCAAGACGCACGCGGCACGGGCGTTTTTGTGGCCGTACCTCGCGTTTGCGCGGTCGGTCGCCGCCGGGGCCCAGCGAATCGGCCTCGTGGAGCGGCAGGAGGTCGTCCCCGGCCTGTGGGTGGGCGGGTGGCCGCGGCGGGGCGCGCCCGGCCTGGCGCAGCTCGACCTCACCGCCGAGCTGCCGCGCCGGGGCGACGCCGCCGCCTACGCCGCCATCCCCATGCTCGACGGCGCGGTGCCCGACCGGGCGACCTACGACGCGGCGGTGGCGTGTGCG
>SXOM01000225.1 GCA_005776735.1 Pseudomonadota bacterium | reverse complement strand
GCTGTCCGCGGCGATCGCCGCGAGGGGTGCGCCGTCGAACGGCACCGGTGCGCCCGGCTCGATCAGGACCACCACCGCCCGCACGCCGTCCGCGGCCCGTGTCGCGTCGAGCCCGAGCTGGACGAGCCGCCCGCGGGTGCCGAAGACCAGGGCGCCGTGCAGCACGTCGGCGCGGACGAGCTCGTCGACGAAGGGCCGCTCGCCGAGTACGACCTCGGCCTCCGGCGCCGGGGCCGGCGGGGCATCGCCCGTCGCGGCACGCGCGACCGCGCGCCGGATCGCGGCGTAGCCCGTGCAGCGGCACACGTGGGGAGCCAGCGCACGGTCGAGCGCTTCGTCGGAGGGGGGCGTCCCGGCCTCGACGAGCGCGGCCACGCTCAACACGAGGGCCGGCGTGCAGTAGCCGCACTGCGCGGCGTGTTCGGCCACGAACGCGTCCGCGATGCGCGCGCGGGTGGCCTCGGGCACCGACGCCAGGGTGCCCACCGCCTTGCCGGCCAACGACTTGACCGGGAGCGTGCACGTCAGGCGGGGTTTGCCGTCGACCAGCACCGTGCACGCGCCACAGCTCCCTTGCGGAGAGCAGCCCGCCTTCACGCCGAGCACGCCGAGCTGCTCGCGCAGAGCGGCGAGGGCAGGGGACTTGGGGTCGGCCACGTCGAGCTCGACCGCGACGCCGTCGAGCGTGAAGCGCAGGGGGTCCATCCCCCGGGCCTATGCTACGGCGTGCCGTCCGGGAAGCGGAACACCGTACTGTGCGCCGGGACCAGCAGCAGCTCCTCTGCGGCGGCGCGGCGCTGCGAAGCGGAGTCGTCCCGGAGGCGGGCCACTTCGCGCTCGAGGCTCGCGTTCTCGCGTCGCACCGACTCCAGCCTGCGCTCGGTCTTCGCGAGGTCGGCCGCGAGCTCGCGCTGCTTGACCAGGCCGTTGTCGCCCCAGACCGCCAGGTAGAGGATGGCCATCACCACGACGGTGGGGAGGACGTTCCACAGGAGCCGGCGCTGGAGCATGTCCATCTTGACGTGTAAACACTAACCCTTCGTCCGACGCGCGCAAAGCGCGTTGTCCGAAATCTCGGACGTTCGGGCGCGGCGCCGGTGTCCTAATTTTCGGACATGGTCCGGTTTGACGAACGCCTCACACATCGCCTCAAGGTCCTCGTTCTCAGGGCCGATCCGTAAGAGCGGGCGTTCTCCGACAAGGAGTGACATCGAATGACCGCAGCACGAAGTCTTGGCACGGCCTTTGCAAACTCCCGAGGCGAGCACCGCTTCGGAGGCAGACACATGGGCTTCGCATCACCTTCGCTTCGCCAGGCACCCGTCGGAGAGGGCAACGTCCTCCTCAACAAGTACCTCAAGAAGATGGGGGAGATCCCGCTCTTGACCCGCGACGACGAGGTCGAGGTGGCGCGGCGCATCGACGCGGGCGGCCCGGACAGCCAGCTCGCCCGGGCCGAGCTGGTCAACGCCAACCTCCGCTTGGTGGTGAGCATCGCCAAGTCGTACACCTACCGCGGCATCCCGCTGAGCGACCTCATCCAGGAAGGCACCCTCGGCCTGATGAAGGCGACCGAGAAGTTCGACCACACCCGCGGCTTCAAGTTCTCGACGTACGCTTCGTGGTGGATCCGCCAGAGCATCATCCGCGCGGTCGAGAGCCAGTGCCGCACGATCCGCATCCCCATCTACAAGCTGGAGATCGTGAACAAGGTGCACCAGCTCCAGAAGGAGCTGTTCCAGAGCACCGGCACCGAGCCGTCGCTCGACCTCATCGCGACGCGGCTCGGCGTCGAGGTCGACAAGCTCGAAGCGCTGATGAAGCTCACGCGCGAGCCGATGTCGCTCGATGCCCCGGTGAACGAAGACAGCGACTCGACCATCGGCGAGTTCGTGGAGAACCCCAACGCCGAGCTCCCCTCCACCCAGCTCGAAGAGGCGGCGCTCCGCGACGAGATCGAGGAGGTCCTGGCTTCGTTGTCGCCGCGCGAAGAGAAGGTCGTGCGCATGCGCTACGGCATCGGCGAGCCGATGGCGTACTCGCTGGAGGAGATCGGCAGCCAGTTCTGCCTCACCCGCGAACGCATCTGCCAGATCGAGATCAAGGCCTTGCGGAAGCTGCGCACCTCGCGCCGCCGGAAGTACCTCGAGAGCTTCGTCGACTGAGGCTCGCGTCCCGCCCATCCCGCTCGAAGTTCGACGTCGCCGGGCTCACCGACCTGGGCCAGACCCTCGCGGTTCGGCGTCCCGCCGCGCCCCGCCCCCGACGTCGCCACGCCCACCCATCCCGCTCGAAGTTCGACGTCGCCGGGCTCACCGACCTGGGGCCGGTGCAGCCAGACCCTCGCGGGTCGGCGTCCCGCCGTCGTGCCAAACGCCTCCGCTCGGTGGCCGGTTCGGTGACGCGGCGGGTGACGGGTCGGGGGGAATTGGCCGAGCGGAGCGTGGGTTCGCTTGCGAACCCGCGGCGGAGCGAGCGCCAATTTCACCCGGCCCGGCAGGACCCGGGGGTGACCTCGTTCTGCAACACGTCGTGCCACGCGTTGGCCTCCACCGCTGCGACGACGCCGACCCGCGCCCCGGGTCGCCGCGTCTTGCCCGGCCCCCGCGCCGGCTACCAGACCACGACGATCCCCGGGGGGATGGGGGTGCGCGGGTCGCCGCTCGGGTCCTTCTCGTGCTCGGGCAACAGGCCGTACCGATCGCGCAGGGCCCGCGCCACTTCGGGCGGGGTGCGTTCGGTCAACAGCAGGAACGGGTACACGACCGTGATCGGCGTGTCGCGGTTGGGGAAAGGCGTCGCCCGGACGGCGGCAGCCACGCACCCGTCGGCCTCGCTGTCGGCGAGCGTGCTGAACTGGGCGGCCGCGTCGGTGACCCCGCCGCCGGTGCCGACGGTGAAGCGGACGACGACCTCGCCGTAGGCCTCCGGGGTCCGCGCCAGGAGCGCCTCGAAGCACGGCCGGACCTCGGCGCCCTGCAGCGCGCGCAGGACCGCGGCCTTCTCGGCGGTGGCCACGCCGGCGGACTCCAACTGGACCACCGTGCCGTGACCCGGCGGGGGCGGCGGGGGCGGCGGCTTCGGCGCACACGCCGCCAGCAGCAGGAGCGGCGCCACGCCCCAGCGTCGCATCAGCGGCGGCGCCGCATGAGCGGGACCGCCGCCAACAGCCCCCACGCCCAGCTCGGGTGCTGGCCGGCGCTGTCGCAGCCCGCGACCTCGTCCAACGGCGTGGGCGTGCCGGGGCGGACGATGCGCGGGCGGGCGCCTTCGCCGTCGGTGTCGGTGTCGCCCTCGCCAGTGTCGGTCCCGGTGTCGGCCCCGGTGTCGTCGTTGCCGGTGTCGCCGCTGCCGGTGTCGCCGCCACCGGGCAAAAGGGCGATGCTGCACCACTTCTGGGTGTCGGCGAGCGTGGCGGTGCACGTGCCTTCGGCGTAGCCCTCGATGGACGCGTGGACCGTGTAGGTGCCGTACGCGAGGTCGGGAAAGTGGTACAGGCCGTCGGCGCCGACCGTCGTGGTGTCGCCCGTCTCCGCGATCCACGCGCTGGCGCCCACGAGGTTGCCCTCGGTGTTGTAGATGTCGTCGGCGCGGACGTAGCCGAGCACCTCGCCGCTGACCGCGCCGCCGACCAGCGACATGTAGTAGTCCCAATCCCAACAGGAACCGGGATCGGTGTGGTTGCCCGAGCCGCCGTACCCGCTGCCGTCCGGGTCGGGGACCTCGTCGTGACCGATGAAGTGGCTGCGGTCGAGCGGGACGCCCTGCCGCGCGGCGATGTCCGACGCCAACGCGGCCGAGCCCCGGTACAACGCGTCGGTGTAGTCGCTGCAGTCGCTGACGTAGCCTTCGTGCTCGATGCCGACGCTCCGTTCGTTGTAGTCCCAGTTTCCCGCGTGCCACGCGACGTCGGCCTCGCGCACCATCTGCGTGACGTCGCCTTCGTCGCTCACGACGTAGTGGGCGCTGGCGCCCGCCGAGCAGTTGGCGAACCACGACGCACAGCCCGAGTAGCTGCCCTGCACCGTGTGGATGACGATGAGATCGATGGAGCTGCCGCCCCGACTGTAGTCGCTGTAGTTGTCCTCGCAGGCAGGCACCCACGCTTCGGCACCCGCGTAGTCGGTGGACCCCGGCGGCAGCGGCGCCGCGAGGTTCACGGTCACGTCCTGGGGCGCCACCGCGAGCTCACCCCAGCGGGTGTGCGCGGTGAAGCCACCTTCGAGCAGCGTGTAGATGGCCTCGACGTAGAACGCCTGCAACAGCGGCTCCTGCCGCCCCGAGAACGCCGCCACCGCGCCCTGCCACGCGTCGAGCTGGGTGACCGCGGGGAGCTCGCCGCCGTTCTGGTTGCGGGCGTGCTCGGCCAACAGCGCCGCCGCAGCGCGGGTGGCCACGCGCCAGTCGGCCAGGACGTCGTCCACGTCGGCATCGGCGGCGATGGCGGCGCGCTCGAGATCGGGGCCGCCCACCTCGTCGGACTCGACGAAGTCGAACATCGTGCGCCCGCCCCACGTGCTGGCCTGCCGGTGCTCCCGCAGCCCGGACGCCTCGTAGGCCACGGCGAGCAGGACCACGTCGGGCACCCCCGCTTCCTCGGCGGCCACGGCGAACTGGCGCCGCAGGTGGGTGGGCGTGGCTTCCACGGGGGCGGCGAACGCGGCGGCGAAGGCGAAGAGCATGGCGGTGGCGCGCTAACACGCGGGAGGGGTTGTGGTGGCCGACGCGCCGCGACGGTCCCGATCGCGGCGGACGCCGCTCGCGGCCGGCGCCG
>SXOM01000224.1 GCA_005776735.1 Pseudomonadota bacterium | reverse complement strand
GGCGGCCCGCCCAGGGCCGCTTCCAGGACCTCGGCCGCAGCGGCCCCCGTGTGCGGCGTGGAGGGCGTGGTCGTCGCGGCCTCGACGGGGGCCGCCTCCACCGGCGCGGGCGACGCCGGCAGGGGCGCGGGCGAACCGTCCTCGACCCGCAGCCAGAAGTCCTCGAACGGGACCATGCTCAGCGCGTAGAGCCCGCGGGTGACCCCCGCCGCCGGCACCTCCGGCGCGGCCACCACGAGCACGTCGGCGGGGCGCTGCCCCTGGCACCGTTCGTCGAGCGTGCGCGCCGCCTCCGCGAACGTCCCCGCCTCGTCCAGCGGGCGACCGGCGAACGTCTCCGCCCGGGCGTCGAACACCCGCCACGTGAGCCGCCCCTCGCTGAGCCACCGCGCGATCGACGCGTCGGGAACGGCCTCGCCGCGCACCCACGGGCACAACAGGTCGCCCGTCGCGCCCAGGGGCGTAGGGGCCAGGAGCCGGTCGACCGGGAGCGCGTCGGCGTGCTCGGCGGGCGGCGACGGCGGCACCGAGAGGGAGGGCAACGGCGGCGCACACGCGAAGAGCAGGAGCACAGGCGCCTGTATTCCGGGCCGGCCCGCCGTCACGCGCCGACCAGCGCCTCCTCGGCCGACTGCACCAGGAACGTCCACACCGCCCGGACCCGCGGCACCGCGAAGAGCGCGCGGTGCGCCACCAACCACAGGTCGCAGCTCGGCACCGGCTCCGGGACCTCGACGCGGACGAGCTCGCGCCACTGCACCGCCAACGCGTCGGGCAGGATGGTCAGCCCGACGCCCGCCCGCGCCGCCGCGAGGCGGGCGTCGGCCCGGTTCACGCGCAGGCGCGGCTCGGCGGGCGCGAAGTGGGCCTCCCACGGCGCCTCGGTCCCGCCCGGGCTCCCCTCCTCCCACGTGATCCACGGCGCGGCGGCGAGCCCCTGGCCCGCCCGCTCCGCGGTGCCCCACACCCCCTGCGCCAACGTGGCGACGCGGCGCGAGATCAGGTCCCCCGCCGTGGGCCGGACGAACCGGAGCGCGAGATCGGCCTCTCGTCGTGCGAGGTTGGTGAGCGTCGCCGACGCGACGACCTCGAGCGTGACGCCCGGATGCTGGGCGAAGAAGGCCGGTAGCCGCGGAGCCAGGAACAAGCTGTCGATGCCGTCGGGCACCGCCAGCCGCACGTCGCCCTCCAACCGCCGGTCGAGCCCCGCGAGCGCCTGTCGGAACCGTTGCATCGTGGTCTCGGCGGCCTCGGCGTGGGGGAGCAGATCGGCGGCGAGCGCGGTGGGGACGAGCCCGTCGGGGGTGCGGTCGAAGAGCCGCCCCCCGAGCTCCCCCTCCAACGCGGCCAGCCGCCGACTCGCCGTGGACTGGTTCACGCCGAGCTCCCGCGCGGCTCCGGTCAGCGAACGAGCCCGCCACGCCGCCAGCAGGACCGCGAGATCACTCCAGGACTGCTCCACACCCACCCCCGCAGCCCCGCCATGCGAACTTGCATGCCTCGGCGCCATCCACCCCCGTATACCCTCTCTGCATGCATACCGACATCCTGATCCTCGACGCCCACCCCAACCCCGAGAGCTACTGTGCGGCCCTGGCCGAGGCGGCCCTCGCCGGGGCCCGTTCCACCGGCGCGTCGGCGTCGAAGCTGGAGCTTCGCCGGCTCCAGTTCGACCCCGTCCTGCACGCCGGCTACCGCGACGGCCAGGCGCTCGAGCCCGACCTGCTCGCCGCCCAGGCCGCCATCGCGGCCGCGCGCCACCTGATCCTCGTGTACCCCTCGTGGTGGGGCACGTGGCCCGCGTTGCTCAAGGGGTTCGTCGACCGGGCGTTCACGCCGGGGTTCGCGTTCCGCTACCACCCCGAGGGCGACGGCTGGGACAAGCTCCTGGCCGGTCGGTCCGCGCGCGTGGTGGTCACGATGGACTGGCCGGTGTGGGCGTACCACTGGCTGCAGGGCGCGCCGGGCAACCGCGCGATGTCGCGGGCCACGCTCGGGTTCTGCGGCGTCAAGCCCGTGCGCTTCACCGAGCTCGGTCCCGTGCGCCCTTCGACGCCCGAGCAGCGGGCGGCGTGGTTGGCCCAGGTGCGCCGGGTCGCCGCCGCCGATGCGCGCCCCCACGCCCGTGCGGCCGTCGCGGGCGCCACCGCGCCCGGACCCTAGCCCCGCGGCGCGAGGAGCCGCGTCGCCACCGCCAACCCGACCACCCCGGACGCGGCCATCAGCACCACCACCGCGACCCCGACCGGCAGGACCGGGCTGCCGTTGAGGTAGGCAAAACACGCGTCGGGCTCGGCCGCCACGGTGCAGGCGTGCCATTCGCGGGCATAGACCCCGGAGACCACCGCTGCGGGGGCGACCAGCACGACCAGGCCGAGGCCGAAGCCCGCCCACCGCCACCCCCGCCACCAGCACAGTGATGTCAAGAACACGGCCAGGACCGGCGACATCAGGAACGGGTACGCCGGTCCCAGCAGCAGGACCAGGCCGGTGAGCACGCCGACCGACAACGCGATGGCCCAGTAGAGGACCGACCCGAAGACCAACACCCCGAGGGCGATGGCCGCGGTGAGCAGGAAGGGATCGGGCCGGGCGCGCACTCGACCCTCTATCCGCTGCCGCCCGCCGGACCGCGGGGCGACCTGCGCCCGACGAGGGGACGGTCGCGCCGCGGGCCCCCCTTCAGTAGGACCCCGGGTCCCACGACTCCTCTTCGCAGTCCTTCCAGTAGTCGGCCTCGTCGCCCCACGACCAGCACCCCACTCCCACCTCGGGTTTCAGCATCAGGCTGACCTGTCCCTGCCGGTAGTACAGCTGCGGAATGCCCGTACAACCCTCCTCTCCCTCGTGCTGGTCGCACCACTCCACCACGCCACCGTCGGAGTCCAGCGGGTGACAGATATCGCCGGATGACTTGCAGGCCTCGTCCTCGTAGTCCTGGTCCGGCCACGCGACGCCCAGCAGCCAACCCGTCGCCTCGGAGCCGGAGATGTCGACCAGGAGCCCGTCGTCGTCGTCATCGAGGACCACCTCGTCGGGGGCGCCGATCTCGGGGACTTCGTCTCCGTCTGGAGCGTCGTCGGTGGCGGTCGACTTCGATTCGTCGGGGAGGATGCCGGTGCAGGCGAGGAGCGAGAGGGACAGCCCGGCGAGGACACGACGCATCGGAGACTCTTGGAGAAACGCAGGATAGCGCGGCGCGGGCTCCAGCGGGAGGAGGGCGCTGCGCCGCGACCGTCCGCAGGCCCGTGCTACGTGTATTGCCGTGCCCCTTCGTCCACACCTTCGCCGCCTCGGCTTCGCGCTCCTGGCCACCCTCGGGGGGCTCGGCGGGGCGGAGCTGGTGCTGCGCGTGGCGTACCCGATCGCCGGGCGGGTCACGATGCCGCGCGAGATGATCGACGCCCACATCAACGGGCCCGGCTTCAGCTATCACCCCGATCTCGGCTGGTATTGGGGGCGGCTGCCTTCGCCCGCGGCCGGCATCGACGACCACGGGTTCCGCGAACACGCCTACGTGGTCAAGCGGGAGCGTACCGAGGGTGTCAAGCGCGTGATCACCTTCGGAGACAGTCAGACGTACGGCGCGGGCGTGAAACCCACGGAGACGTGGTCGGCGCAGGCCGAGGCTGCGTTGGGTCCGGGCTGGGAGGTGCTCAACGCCGGCCTGAGCGGCTACCGGTCGCTCAACGTGTTGCGCCTGATCAAGCTGAGGATGGCGGCCTACGAGCCCGACGCCGTCGTGATCGATTGTATGCCCTTCGACAGCGCCCGCGACGACGGGAACTACGTGTCGGCACCGTTGGGTTGGCAGGACCCCGTGCGTCGTCTGCTGTGGAACAGCCGGCTGTACTATTCGCTTCGCATGGCGGTACAGAAGTCCGACGCGGACCGACCACGGTGGCTCGACCGCGCCGCCACGCCAGAAGACAAGGGCAACCCGGGGAACCACGACCTGATCGCGGAGTGGGGGAAGGCGGCGGGGGTCACCGTCATCTTCATGGAGTACCCGGTGTGGGACGACCACTCGGGCTTCATCCGTTGCCAGACCGCGGCGGGCGAGCTCCCCGAGGGGCACGCGGTCGTGCCCGCGTGCGCCGCGCTGCACGCCGCCCGTCGCCCCGCGAAGGAGCTGTTCCTCGACAACAACCACCTCACGGTCGAGGGCAACGGCGTCGTCGGCGCTGCGGCCGCCAAGACGATCGCGGCGGCGGTCGGGGGGTGATGGGGGGC
>SXOM01000223.1 GCA_005776735.1 Pseudomonadota bacterium | reverse complement strand
GTGTAATGACCAAGCGCAATTCCCAGGACCGCGGCCGCGTCGCGGAGCCGCGGCACTTCGCCGGCCGCCACCTCGACCCGCGCGTGGTCGCCGTCGGCCGCCGCCTCGGTGCGCACCCGCACCTCGTGGAACCCCTCCGCGGCGAGCCACGCCTCGAGCGCGGCCACGCGGGCCAACCGGGTCGGCGTGACCGCCGTCCCGACCTGGAGGCGGCTGCCGAGGCACGGCTCGGCCGGCTTGTCCCAGATGGCGAGACCCCGGGCCCGCGCCACCCGCCGCACGGCCGCCTTGTCGAAGCCCGCCTCGACCAGGACGTGCACCACGCCCGCCCTGGCCGCCGCGCGGAGCCCAGGGCGGTGTTCGCCGAGGTCGTCGAGCTGGGTGCCGTCGACGAGGTGCACCACGCCAGCCGCGTCGGCGGCGGCGCGCGCGCGGGTGTAGAGCTCCTCCCGGCAGTGGAAGCAGCGGTCGCCCTGGTTGGCCCGGTACCCCTCGCGGTCCAGCTCGTTGGTGGCCTCGACCACGTGGGCGACCCCCAGGCGGCCGGCCACCTCGCGGGCGGTCTGGACCTCGACCGGGAGCACCGCCGGGCCGGCCGCGGTGAAGGCGCGGACCGTGGGGCCGAGCGCTTCGGACGCGAGGCTCAGGACCAGGGCGGAGTCGACCCCGCCGGACAGGACCACCAGGACGGAGCGGAGCTCGCGCAGGCGGTGCAGCGCCCGGTCGGCGCGCGCGGTGTCGGGGGGGGTCACGCCGGCGCCCAGGTGACGGGCTGCCCGGCCCCGAGTCCGAGGCGCCGGCCCGCGTCGCCGCCGACGACGCTGAGCTCGAGCCTCCCCGCGCTTCCGGTGAGCGCCACGAGCGCGCCGTCGGGCGCGTCTCCGGAGGTGCGTACCACGGGGGCGCGCCAGCCCTCGCCGGATACGACGCCATCGGTGCGCGGGCCCAAGGACGTGACCAGGTTGCCGAACCGGTCGGTCCAGAGGACGACGCCCGCATGCAGCGCCGGCGCCGGGACCGGGGCCGCCACGATCGTGCCGGCGAGCGGCCCGACGGCGGCGAAGTCGGCGCCGGCCGCGAGGCGCGCCGCGACCGGCGCGAACAGGTCGCGGCCCTGGAAGGTCGCCGAGCGGGGCTCCAGCCCCCAGTCGGCCGCGATGACCCGGGCTTCGTCGATCGGCAACAGGCCCAGGAGCCCGTTGTCGGGCCCGACGAACGTGCGCCCCCCCGCGCGGACCGCGAGGGGGCGTCGCGTGGTGCCCACGCCGGGGTCGACGACGCACACGAAGGTCGCGCCGACCGGGAAGTAGCGCCACGCGGCGTCGAGCCACGCCGCGCCGACCCCGATGGCCTGGGGTGGCACACCGTGTGCCAGGTCGACCACGGGTAGGCCGGGCGCGAGCGTCCCGATCACGCCCTTCATCACCCCGACGTACAGGTCGTCGGTGCCGAAGTCCGTCAGCAGGACGATCATCCGAAGAGCGCGCGCCTCGGGTCGATGCCCAGGGTCTCGGCGTCGACGGCGCCCACCACGCGCCGGCCCGCGGCGGGGTCGGCGAGGTCGACGATGCCGCCGTTGCGCACGATGCCGCCGGCTTCGTCGCGCACGATGCGCACCAACGGCAGCGCCGCGAGCGCGGCGTCGCTCGGGGTGTGGATGACCACGCCGACCTCGCCGTTGTCGAGCTGTAGCGCGCAGCCAAGGGGGTAGCGCCCGACGACCGTCGCGAAGAGGCGCAAGAGCTCGGGGTCGTAGCCGGCGGCGCGGTCCTCTCCCATCTGGCCCAGCGCTTCGTCGGCGAGCAGGCCGGGGCGGTCGTCGCCGCGGGTGGTGAGCCGGTCGAACGTGATCGCGATCGCGCAGATGCGGCCGAAGAGGTGAGGGGGCGAGTCGAGCCGCGCGAAGGGCGGGCCGGTGCGGTCGACGCCGGCGCGGAAGTCGAAGACGGCCAGCATCCGGCGGGCGCGCGCGAGGCTCAGGCGCGAGCTGTGCAGCATCGACACCACCATGCCGAGGATGTCGTCGGTGTCGGCGTCGTCGGGGAGGGTGGCGGCGTACAGCGCGGCGATGCCCAGCTCGACCAGGAGCGTACGGGGCAGGCCGATCCGCGCGCCCAGCGCCATCGCGAAGATCATCGCGTGCACCGGGTGGCGCGTTTGGTACTCCATGTCCTCCTTGAGCGAGGTGAGCGCCAGGTGCATCCGCAGGTCGCTGTCGGCGAGGTCGGCCAGCCCTTGCGCGCCGCGGAAGACCGCGGGCGGGATGCGCAGCAGCGTGCCCTCGTCGCGCGCCTGCTGCACTGCCAGCACCGCCCGGATGTAGGCCTGCAGGGTCTCGGCCGCGGCGATGCGCACCGCGGCGCCCGGCCCCCCGCTCAGGCCGGAGACGAGCACCCGCGGCGGCAGGAGCTGGAAGCAGGTGACGCCCGCCAGCTCGAGCTGCCGCTGCGTCTCGGTGCGCTCGGTGCCCTTGCCGAGCGTCGACAACACCCGGAACAACCCGAGCAGCGCCCGGTCGGGGACGACCGCGGTGATGCGGAAGCCGCCGGCGCCCGCGTCGCGGAGCATGGCGGCCAGGGGCATGAGCTGCGAGCGGACGTCGCGGCGGAGGCGTTGGGGGTGGTTGTTGACCACGAGCACGCCGGCGTTGTCGATCTCGACGCGGCAGTCGGGCCCCGATTCGAAGAGCTCGGTGAGGTCGCGCGAGCACCATGCGATGAGCCGGGACACGGCGCGGTTGGCGACGTCGTGGATGCGCACCGCCCGGGTGATCGCGCCGAGGTGGCGCGCGAGGAGGCGGGCGTCGAGCCGATCCTGGCTCATCCCCCGCTCCGGCTCGGGGCGCCGCCGAGCAGGGTGCGGACCTCGTCGGCGAGCGCGGGCACCACGTGGGCGACCCGTTGCATCGCGGAGCGCGCCGGCTCGCTCCCTTGGGCGCGCAGGCCGTGGAGCGCCAGGCGCGGCAGACTCCGCGCCGCGCTGGGGCGCCGGCCGTCGGCGATCTCGGCGAGCACGGGGATGGTGTTGGCGCCGCCGATACGCGCGTAGCTGATGCACAACCCGCGCAGCTCGGCGTCGGTGGCGGTGGCGATCTCCGAGGAGCGCAGGCGGGCCTCCAGCAGCGGGAGCACCTCGAGGTCGCGGTACGCCACGCAGTTGCGCATCGCCTCCATTCGGACGCCCTCGGCCTGGTCGGCGAGCGCCCCCCGGACCAGCTCGCGGATCTTCGGGGTCTGGTGCTGGCGGAGCGCCACGAGCACGGCCTCGCGCACGTCGTCGCCGTCGTGGCGCGCGTGCGCGATCGCGGGCTCGATGAGGCGGGGGTCGTTCTGCCGTGCGGCCATCGCGAGCCCGAGCAGGAGCGCGCCGCGTTCGGAGTGCGCGAGGAACCGACGGGGCACGTCGATCGCGACCAGCGGCTCGGGCGCGGCGCGGAGGAGCACGGTGTCGGCCAGGACGCGCACCGCCCACGCGGGCAGCGCCGCCGCGAGCTCGATCGCCTCGTCTTCGCCCGGGAGGAGCAGGAAGAGCGTGAACGCCAGGCCCGTGCCCGCTTTCGGGTCGGTCTGCGCCAACAAGCGCGCCAGGCGCGAGCGCGTGGGCTCGGTGGCGATGGCCGCCGCGGCGTCGCGCAGCGTTTCGCGGTGGGCGAGGTGCGGGGTGAGGTCGGCGTCGAGGAGCTCGGCCGTGCGCTGGACCAGGGGCGACGAGCCGGGATCGGCGAGGACGGCGTTGACGACGTAGCTGTAGAGCGCTTCGCCGATGGCGCGGGCGCGGTCGGGCTCGGCGACGACGGACAAGACCGTGGTGAGCACCCCGGCGACGTCGGCACGCGCCATGTCCCGGTCGGCGATGCAGGCGCGCACCTCGTCGCGCAGCGCGGGCGACAGCGTGGACTCGAGCTTGAGGCGCTCGCCCTCGGTGTTTCCGTCGAAGTCGACGTGGTCCTTCAGGCGCAACAGGACCGCCAGCTCGTCCTGGCGCATGCGGCTCACGTCGTCTTCGTTCTGCTGGTCGGCGCGCGCGTTGAGCTCGGCCACGAGCCCCTGCAGCTCGCGGACGATCGGACTTTCGCCCAACTCTTCGGTCTCCCGCTCGGCGAGGGCGTCGACCACCTCGAAGTAGACGTGCGCGAAGTCGGCGTGCCAGGCCGCCGAAGCGAGCCCTTCGGAGTGGCGGTCGTCGTGCCACGGCGTGAGCAGGAGCTGTCCCATCGTGAGCAGCTCGTCGTCGGACGCGCCCGACTCGATCGACAAGGCGCGCAGCCCTTCGGAGAACAACGACTCCACCAGGTCGCCGCGCCGCTCGGTGGACTCGACGATGAGGTGGTCGCCGAGGAGCATCCCTTCGGGGGTGACCTCGACCACGATGACCGGGAGCTCCTGGAGCGCTTCGCGCAGGCCGGACAAGAACGCCATGCGGAACCGGCCGCGGGCCACCTGCGTGTCGGCGTTCTCGGTGCCTTGGTAGATGCGCCCGGCCTTGGCGTCCTTCAGGAGCGCGGCGAACGCGTCGCGCACCCGCTGCGCGGCCGCCTGTTGGGCGCGGGTGGAGACCGCGTCGTCGGGTTGTGCTCCCGGGCGAGACATCGGCCCCTGGTATTCCGCCGCGTTAGGGGGAACCACGGCCCGCGGTCGGCCCCGGAGCGCTCTTGAGTCACACCCCCCTCGGCGAGATCTGCGTATCGCTGGGCATCCTCACCCCCGCCGAGGTCGGGGTGGTGCTCGATCGCATGGCGCAGCCGGGCTCGGCGGGGTTGCGGTTCGGCGAGGTGGCGGTTGGCCTGGGCGTGCTCGACGACGCGGGGCTCAGCCGCGCCCTCGCGCAGCAATTCCGGCTCAACCTGGTTCCCGACGATCGTGTCGACAAGCTGCAGATCGCGGCCGACGTGCTCGGGTTGGTACCGACGGCCCTGATGCGGGAGCGCCTCCTGGTGCCCACGTTCATGGATGCGGAGCGCCGCGTCCTGTCGTTGCTGACCTCCGATCCCACCGACATCACGGCGCTGCGGCATGTGCAGTCCGCAACGCAGGCGTCGCGCCTGCGGCTGTTCATCGCGAGCAAGCCCGCGCTACGACGGCTGCTCGATCGGGTGGTGCCACAGTCGGCGATCGACGCGGTGGCCGCGCCCGCGGTCCCCGAGGCGAGAGAGGTCGATCCGGGCGACACGCTCACGCTCCTGGTCGAACCCGACGCCGGGATGGCGGCGGCGTTGCGCCGGTTGGAGTCGCTCGAAGGCGGCGAAGCCGAGGTGGTGTCCGAGCCGCAGGCCGTCGCCGCCCTCCTCGGCCCCGACCGCCAGGTGCGCCTGTTCTACCGCCGCGCCAACGCGCGTCAGCTCGACCCCTACCTGGCCGGATGGCGCAAGGCGTGCGCGCGCCTGCACCTCTGCCCGATCGACGCGTTCGGCCTGAGCGGGCGCAGCGCCATCCCCGAGGACCGCGGGCGCAGCTTCTTCCTGCAGCTCACCGAGTTCCTGCTGTTGTCCGGCGAGTCCCGCCAGATGGACGCGCGGGCCCGAGTCCGCCGCACCGCCCGGCTGGCCCACGCCCTCGCCGAGGACCTCGAGCTCCGGCCCGAGGACCGCGACGCGGTGCAACTCGCCGCGCTGTTCTGCGATGTCGACGAGCTGAGCCTCATCTCGGGCATGCTCGACAGTCGCGACGAGGGGCGCCGCTTCGCCCTGGCGCTCACCGTGCTGCGGCAGTTCGATCCTCCGTGGGACATCGAAGGCCTATTGGCCGGGGTCGAGCGTCGCCTCAGCGGTCAAGAGGCGCCGGGGCGCGACGTACGCGCCGAGATCCTCTACACCGCGCGCGCCGCCGTGCGCGCTTCGGTGGTCGACGGGGGCGACCCCGTACAGGCGCTTGGCGCCGAGGCCGCCCGCCACGACGCGCGGGTGCTGCGTGCGTTGGCCCAGGTGCTGCGGCGCCAGGGGCTCGTCCACCAGGTCGCGGCGGGGGGGGGCGGGTCCTCGGCGGTCATCGTCGCCGAGCGCGAAGCCGCCGTGCTCACCGCGCTCGAAGCGCGCCTGGGCTCGGCCGGGTTCGACGTCGTGGTGGCGGCCGACGGCGAGCAGGCCGCCCAGCTCGCCCGCAACATGGTCCCCGCCGCGGTCGTCGCCAACTTGCGGCTCCCCCGCAAGGACGGCATCTCCTTGCTGCTGGAGCTGCGCCGGCACGAGAACACGCGCCACATCCCGGTGCTGCTCATCACCGACAAGGGGGGCGGCGCGCGCGACGTCGCGCGGGGGCTCGAGCTCGGCGCCGAGGACGTCCTGGAGAAGCCGATCCACCCCGACGTCGTGGTGGCCAAGCTCCGCCGGTCCATCGCGCGGCGGCCGGCGTCGAGCGTCGGCATCGCGGGCACCCTGGCCGACCTCAGCCTGATCGACCTGCTCCAGACGCTCACCCTCGGCGGCAAGACGGCGCTGGTGCAGGTCACCTCCGCCGGCGAGCCGGGCGGGGTCCAGGTGCGCGAGGGCCAGATCGTGGCGGCGCAGCACGGTCGCCGCACCGGCGAGGAGGCGCTCTACTCCCTCGCAGCGCTCGAAGAGGGACGGTTCGAGGTTCGCTTCGACGACACCGGGGCCGACAACATCCACGGTCAGGCCGAGTTCTTGCTGCTCGAGGCCCTGCGCCGCCGCGACGAGGCACGGGTGTCGCAGGGGGGTTAGGCGCGGCCATGCCCAACCTCGTCGACCTCGTCCGGTGGAAGCCGCTCCCCGTCGGCAGCCCGGCCACCGGCCTGTCGCTCACCGCCGACGATGGCACCTGGATCAAGCTGCCCGACTTCAAGGGCAACCTCCATGTGCTGCTCGTCTTCCTCCGTTCGCTCGACGCGCCCACCGGGGAGTGGCTGGTCGGCCTCGATCGCCAACGGTCCAGGTTCGAGGCGATCGACTGCGCGGTCTTCGGGGTCAACACCTCGCGCACCGATGCGCTGCGCGAGTGGCGGCAGTCCCTCGGGGTCGAGACGTTCCTGCTCTACGACCCGCTCGCGTTGGCCGCGCGCGGCTACCGGGCGTCCGGGCGCGTGGTGCCCTTGTGTCGCGATCAGGTCGTGCTCATCGGCAAGGACGGCACCGTGCGCTTCGCGGAGCGCGGGCTGCCCTCGCCCGAGCGCCTGCTCGACATCGTGTCCACCGTCGAGGGCCGGGAGCCCCCGCCCCCGCCGCCCCCGCCGGCCGCGTCGAACACCACCGGCGACGGCCAGCTCCGTACGCCCGGCGCGCCCGCGGCCGCGGTGCGCGACGTCACGGCGAAGGAGGCGCTCGCGCTCCTCGGCGAGTCCGACAGCCCCTACGTGCTGGTCGATGTGCGCACGCGCCGGGAGTTCGAGGGGCGCCGCTCCCCGCTCTCGCGCCACATCCCCGTCGACGAGCTGCCGCACCGGTACGCCGAGCTCGGGCAGACCACGCACCTCATCTTCGTCTGCGAGAGCGGCGGCCGGAGCGCTTCGGCGGCCGAGTTCATGACGAGCATCGGGGCCACCCACGTGCTCAACGTGCTGGGCGGGATGTCGGAGTGGTCGGGCCCGCTTGCCGAAGGCCCGTAGGGGCCGTTACCCTCTCGGCCGCGTGACCGCCGCTCCCAAGAACGCATCCCCCGCATGCCCCTACTGCAAGGGCACCATCGCCGCCGACCTGCTGCGGGCGGGTGGCAACTGCCCGCATTGTATGCTGGAGATTCCTGGGGAGGAGGCGCCGACCGACCCGGGCCTGGAGCAGAAGAAGAAGATCGCCGAGGTCAACCTCGCGCTCGAACGACGGCGCAAGCGCAACCGCCGCGCGCTCCTGGCGCTCCTGGTGGTGCTCCTGGTGGTCGCGTCGGGTGTCGGCTACCAGCAGATGAAGGCCGCCGAGGCCGAGCTGGTGTACGAGCTCGAGGACGTCTACATGGCGCCTCGCGAGGGCATGATCACCGTCCGCTCGACGCCGGCGGGCACCACGCCCCCCACGCCCACGGCGGTGTCCGGCGGCGGCACCAAGCCGGTGCGCCCCCGCGACCTGGGGTTGCCCGACCCCGGAAAGGTCTCCGACATCCAGACCGCGGGCGTCCAGGCCGGCAGCGCCGACGCCACGGTCAAGTTCGTGCCGTCGGGCTCGGGTACGGCCGACGCCACGGTGGGCGCGTCGGGCGGCGGGCCGGGTCGCTCCAGCCTCGGCGAGGTGGCGATCGCGGTCAAGCGCACCAACACCCTGGTGCTGGAGTCCGACGAGGAGATCCTGGCCATGGCCAAGGAGGTCACCTCCGCCTACGCCCCGCAGATCGAAACCTGCGTGGCCGCGCGCCTGAAGGCCGACCCGACGTTCCAGGGCGCCTGGAAGGTCAACTTCACCATCATGCCCGACGGCACGGTGGGCAAGCTCTCGGCCAAGGCGCTCGAAGCCGCCGATTCCGAGGTCGAAGCCTGCATCAAGCGAAAGATCGCGACCTGGGGCTTCCAGAAGATCTCGCACGAGTTCAAGGTCGGCAAGACCTACCGGTTCTCGGGCTCGGACTGGTAGGTTCGGGCGGCGCCTGCGGCCCGTCCCGAGGCGCGGAGGGTCCCGACGGCGCCGCGGCGCGCGGGCGGCGCACGACCGGCGGCGGGCGCTCGCGTCGGGGGAGTGCGGGTGC
>SXOM01000222.1 GCA_005776735.1 Pseudomonadota bacterium | reverse complement strand
CCGCTTCCCGTCGACCTCTCCTCCCTGAATTCCGAAGCGTACCAACGGCGGCGGCGCACCGTGAGCGACGGACTCCACCCGCATTTCTACTCGGCTGGAAATCAGCACGCTCGGCCGGGGGTCCATGATCGAGTCGCGCCGTACAACTCTACCGATGAACACCCACTCCGCAGCGCGACAGAGTTCCGGTTCACTCAATGCCCGTTGAAGAGCCTGCGCCTCCGTTGGACAGGCGCTAACGCCCACGCACAACGCGAGCCCCAACAACCACACCGCGCGGGTATCTGTACTCATCTCGCCCTCCGCTGAGGCGTCCTAGCGGACGGGTTCCTTCGGTTCGACTCGGATCGTGGCATTGCAGATGTTGATGGCGCTGCCTGCCTCATTCGCAACCTCGACACCGAACTGTACGTAGGCCCGTGACGCGGTGCCGGCAAGCTGCGTGATGTCGATGTACACGGTGCCCCAGTCGGTGCCCTCGGTCGTGCGATAGGTGCTCACGATCTCCTTGGGCGCATCCCATGTGACACCGTCGTTGGAGTATCGCAACGCGGGTCTCATCTTGCAGTTGCCCGAGTCCTCGCTCATTTCTGTTGACACACGCACCGAGAGGAGGCTCTTGCTCTCCATCGGCTCGCTGAGCGGGCGGAACGACGGATTGGCCGTGCCATCGGTCCAGACCGGTGCGGGACCGAACAGCCAGGAGCCCCGTACGCGCGGGATGGTCGCATTGGCGGGGCCGGCGGCGAGGACCGTCAGCACCATCGCGGCAAGGACCGCGGAACACAGACGAGACATTGCCATGAATCCTCCTCGGGTGTCGAACTCGTGAGCACCCTATCGCGACGGGGGGGGGGGTTGATTTGTAGGCCCCGTTACCGCTTCGTCGACTCGTTGCGAGGGTTCAGCGCCCGCGCGCACAAGACCGATTCGCAATTCAGTCGCTGCCAAGCTCGTAGTGGATAGGAAATTGGAACGGCACGGCGGCAGGTACACTGCGTGGGTCACACCCGACGTGCTCATCGTCGATGAGGTCGGCTACCTCCCGCGCGCCGAGAACGCCGACAACGTGCTCTTCGGCGTGGTCGACCAGCGCTATCGCCTGCACATCGTCCTCGGTGGGCGATCCTGGCGGACCAAGCACTCCGGTGCGACGAGCGGACGGTCGCGGCGCCGCGCCCACGCGACCTCAATCGACGACGAGCACCTCCGCGTCCGGTAGACCGCAGGCCTCGGCCACCACGTCGACCGACACGTGCCCGTCGTCGGCGTCGACGAGGTCGCCGACGACCCGGTACGGAAGGCCGCCGTCGTCGCGGATGGCGTCGACGCCGAGCAGCCCGTCGATGGCAAACCCGGTCGGCTCCGCGTCGGCCAGCGCACACGCATCGGCGTCCCACGGCGGGATCAGCGTGGCCGACTCAATCTCCCCGGCGAGGGCGAATGCTTCGTACCCGTCTTCGGAGTCGTCTTGCGGCAACGGGGTGTCGCCGACCCGGAAGCTGCACGGGAAGGTGGCCGCGCACGCGTAGACCTCGACGACGTGCCAGGTCGGCGGCCACACCTCGACCGCGAGCGTTCGTTGGGCGTCGTAGAACGCCTCCAGGTTGGAACACACGTCCTGCGGCGCAGCTTCCTGCGCGGCCTCGAACGCGAGGCTGTTGGCCTCCCATCCGGACGCCCACGCCTTGTGCGCCGCACAGCCACCGGCGAAGTCGGTCACCCAGACCGACGCCCAAGGAGCGCTCGTCGTCTCCTCCCAGAGGTCCGCCGAACCCGGAGTCACCCACCAGGTGCGTTCGCGAACATGATCGCCGACGTGCCAGGCCGACAGCGGCGCGCCGAACCCGGTCGGCAACCCGGTGACCTCCACCGACCCGACACACGCAGAGAGCAGGAACACCATCGGCCCAGGGTAACGCTACCCGAACAACCCGCGCCGCTCCGGTTCTACCAGGCCGGGGTCGTCGTCCTTCACGCCGTTCACTCGCGACGAGACCGTCCACATCTCCATCTCGTCGGCGGCGTAGGTGCGCAAGAGCGACGCGGGGCTCGGGTGGTGCTCGTCGAGCCACGCCGCCTCCTCGGTGGGCACCAGGATCGCCGGCATGCGGTCGTGGAACGTCGCGATGAGCGCGTTGGCCGCCACGGTGATCAGCGCGACCGTGGGCAGGCCGTCGGGGGTCGCCGGCGGCTCCCAGATGCCCGCCGCCGCGTAGAGCGCCCCGCCGCGCAGCCGGATGTGCAGCGGCACCTTCAGCTTGCCGTCGGTGCGCCACTCGTAGAAGCCGCTCATCGGGACCAGCACGCGGCGTTTCTGCAGGGCCGTGCGAAAGCTCGGCTTCTCCGCCAGTGTCTCACCGCGGGCGTTGAGGAAGGGCTTGCCGTCCTTGGACCACCGCGGGACGAGCCCCCATCGCATCCCCACCCGCTCCCGCGCGGGCGTCACCACCCCGATCGTCTGGGTGGGCGCGATGTTGTAGCGCGGCTCGCTCAGGAAGAGCGGCCGCTCCACCGAGAATCGTTCGTGGATCTCGTCGTTGGGGTGGTGGAGGGCGAAGCGGCCGCACATTCCGCGAGCGTAGCGGACCGCGGCTATGCTGCACATGATGTGGACCCTGCTCCTGGCCGCCGCGCTCGCGGGCCCCCTGGCCGAGAACCTCCGTCATGTCGCCCGGAGCCCCAGCGGCATGGTGGTGAGCTGCGCCGACGGCGAGCGGGCGTGGATCGAGCTCGCTCGCCTCGGGCCCCTCTTCGGTGGCGCCGCCGATCGGGAGCGGTGGGCGCCCGTCTTCGCCACCGGCGTTCCGGTCGTTGCGGCGTTGGACCTGGATCAGGCGCGGGTGGAGATGGCGTTCCCCTCCACGCTCGGGGCCGAGGGCGTCGCGCGCGCGATGGCCGACGACGACCCCGAGGCCGCCGCCGAGTTCACGGCCACCGGCTGGGTGGTGCGTCGCCGCGAAGAGGCCTACCGCGTGGGCGTCATCGACGGATGGGCCCACATCAACCTCGGCGCCGACGCGCCGGAAGCGGCCCTGCGGGGTGCACCCGCGCCGCTGCTCGCGGCCCTCCCCGGCGACGAGGGTTGCCTGCTGCTCGGGCGGCTCCCCGAAGGCGACGACGTGCGGCTGACCGGCGACTACGGCGTGCACTTCCCGCTCGGCTCCGACGACCCGATCCGGTTCGCGGTCACCGGGGCGCCCGCCGAGCTCGCGAGCATCATCCCGCTGGACCCGCGGCCGGCGCGGACCCTGCGCACCCGCCTGCGGCCGACGGCGGTGGCGTCGGTGGGCGTGGCCTTCGACCGCATCGACTTCCGGCTGTTCCTGCGCGGTGCCGAGCTCGCGCGGGCCAGGGCGCTCCAACGCACCCTGCCGCTCACCACTGGCGCGCTGCTCGCCATCGTCGGCGAAACCCCAGGGGAGATGCAGGCGGCCGCGGTCCTGCCGTTGGCGCCTGTCCGCGGGGCGGTGCTCCCGGCCGCCGCCGTCGCCCGGCGGGCCATTCGTGTGCTCCGGGGCATGAAGTTCCCGATCGAGGTGCTGGACGCGACCCACTTCCGCGCCGGGCTCGAAGACGGCGACTGGATCTGGCTGGCGGGCACCCCGGGAGCGTTGTACCTCTCGACGGGCCAGGCCGCGCTCGCCGACATGGAGCGCAACGAAGGCGAAGCATGGGCGGCAGGCAGCTTCGCCGACCAGGCCGGACGTTTTCCGCTGGTGGTGGCGTCGCACCTCGCGCCCGACGCCGTGGGCGAACCGCGGCGCCTCGGCGAAGCGATCAGCCTCGCGGTGGGGGTGCACGGCGGCGTGGTCAGCGGCGAGCTGGCGCTGGCGCTGACCTCCGAGGAGCGCCTGAGCCTGCTCGGCGGCCTCCGGGTCTGGCTCGAGCGCATGGGAGAGTCCGAGGACGAGTGAGGCGAACGCCGGTTGGGCGGTGGCCCGCGACCGTCCCGACCTCGGTCGGTCCTGCCGGCCACCGCATCACCCCTCGGCGAGCAGCGCCTCGAGCTGGGCGAAGGTGCCCGCGAAGCCGCCCTCCATGCTCGCGCGGAACTGCTGGTACAGCGCCTGCTCCTCGGCGGAGGCGCGGATCGGGCGGCCGCGCAGCGTCAAGAGCGTACGCTCGCCGTCGGCGCGCAGGGTGAGCGTGTTGTGCACCTCGGCCGGGAACTCGGGCGCCATCGGGTGGCGCGACACGCCGCCCTCGGCGTCGGAGAACGAGTTGATCCACACGATTCGCTCCATCGGGACCACCTCGCGGTAGTGGAAGCGGCCCCACCACGGCGTGGAGCTGCCCGGCGGCGTCATCGAGTACACGAACAGGCCGCCGGGGCGCAGCTCGAACGTGGCGACCTCGATGGCAAAACCCTTGGGCCCCCACCACTTCCCGAGCTGCACGGGCTCCGTCCACGCGGCCCAGACGCGCGCCAGCGGCGCCGCGAGCGTGCGCTCGAGCACCAGCTCGGTTGCCGCGGCCGCCGTCAACGCCACGTCGAGCTTGCCGAGCGTCTGCCGGCCGCCCTCCGCGGCCCCGTGCGCCAAAGCCGCCGCGTACGCCTCGGCCGTCGGGAGCACCGCCGTGAGCGTGACCCGGGTGCCGGCGCCCTCGCGCTCGAAGGTGACGGTGGTGCAAAAGCCATCGGCCTCGGCCCCTTCGCCCGCGTCGTGGTCGTACACCATGCGCTGCCCGGGCACGAGCTCGCGGTAGCGGATCCGGTTCGGGAACGTGCCGTGCTCGGCGTGCTCCATCGTGAACACCCAGGCGCCGCCGACCCGGAAGTCCATCGACGCGGTGCGCGTGACGAAGCCGTCGGGACCCCACCACACGTCGAGGTGATCGCTGCGTGACCACGCCTCCCAGACGAGGTCGGGCGACGCGGCGTAGGTGCGGACGGTCTGCAGGGTGCGGTCGTTCATGGGGTCTCCTCAGGGGCCAGTTGGTGTAGGAACGTGTCGAGCCGATCGAGGCGCGCGTCCCACAACGCACGGAACTCGTCGAGCCAGGCCGCCGCCTCGGCGAGCGGGGCGGCATCGAGCTCGTAGACGGTGTCGCGCCCGCGGCTGGACGCGCGGACGAGGCCGGCGTGGGTGAGCACACCGAGGTGTTTGCTCACCGCCTGGCGGCTCATCCCCGTGCCGACCGCGAGCGCCGACAGGTTGCGCCCGCCGGGGGCGCGCAACCGTTCGAGCAGCGCGACCCGCGTAGGATCGCCCAGCGCGGCGAAGACCGGCGAAGGCCGGCGGCAGGAGGTGGACGCCATGCCACCCCCTACGCCGCCCACGCGCGATATGCAACCAAATGGTTGCGCTTCCCGCCCTCGACGCACCGCGGGCGCCCGGGCCGCGGCCCGGGCGCGCGCAGGCACTACCCGAGCTTCTCGAGCTCCTTCTGCAGAAGCGGCGCCACCTCGAAGAGGTCGCCCACGATGCCGTAGGTGGCGTACTGGAAGATCGGCGCTTCGGCGTCCTTGTTCACCGCGACGATCACGCGCGAGGTGCGCATGCCGGCGAGGTGCTGGATGGCGCCCGAGATGCCGAGCGCGATGTACAGCGTGGGGTTGACCACCTGGCCCGTCTGACCGACCTGCTCGCTGTGCCCGGCGTAGCCCGCGTCGACCGCGGCCCGGCTGGCGCCGACGGTGGCCTTCGCCACGGCGGCGAGCGGACGCAGGACGGCGTCGAACTGCTCCTTGCTCTTGAGCGACCGGCCGCCGGCAACGATGCGATCCGCCTCGGTCAGGTCGACCGACTTGGAGGCAGGCGCCAGCGTCTCCACCACCTTCACGTCCACGTCGGCGTCGGACAGGCCGGCGTCGACCGCGACCACCGCGGCGGCGCCGCCGTTGGCGGCCCCGACGGGGAAGCTGTTGGGACGGACGGTGAACAAGCCGACGGCGCTGTTGATCACGACGTCGACCAGGGCCTTGCCGCCGTACACCGGGCGACGACCGACGACCTTGCCGCCGTCGTTGCGCAGGTCGGTGACCTCGACCCCGAGACCCGCGCCCAGGCGGGCGCTCAGGCGCGGGAAGGCATCACGGCCGACCGAGCTGGCCGCGGCGAGCACGGTGGTGGCGCCCGAGGCCTTCACCCCCGCGGCGAGGGCCTTGACCCACGCGCCGGTGGAGTAGCTGCCGAGGACCGGCGAGCTGACCTGGTACACGGTGGCCGCGCCGTTGGCGCCGAGGCTGGAGGTGTCGCCATCGCCGATCACCAACGCGGACACCGGGCCGGCGCCGAGAGCGACGGCCTTCTGGAGGAGCTCCGCGGCGGTCTTGCGGGGACGGCCGTTTTCGAATTCGCAGTAGACGAGGATTCCCATTTGCATTTCCCCCTAGATGACCTTGGCTTCGTCGCGGAGCAGACGGACCAGCTCGGACACGGCCGACGCCGCGTCGCCCCCGATCATACGACCGGCGGGACGGGCGGGCGGCTGGCCCATGTTGTTGTGGGTGACGACCACCGCGCCCGCGCCGACGTCGCCGCCGCCGAGGCCGAGGTCGCCCAACTTCTTGACGGCGATCGGCTTGGCCTTGGCCTTCATGATGCCGGGGAGCGTGGCGTACCGGGGCTCGTTGAGGCCCTTGTCGCAGGTGATCACCGCGGGGAGCGCGCCCTGCACGACCTCGCGGACGCCGCCGCCCGCCGCGCGCTGCGCGGTGAAGCTGCCGCCTTCGATCGTGAGCTTGTCGACCCAGCTCACCTGCGCGGCGCCGAGGAGCTCGGCCACCATCGCGGGGACCACCCCGGAGTCGCCGTCGACCGCCTGGCGGCCACACAACACCAGGCCCACGCCTTCGGCCTTGAGCGCCGCGGCGAGCGCCCTGGCGACGCCGAGCGCGTCGCTCCCGGCGAGGCCGGGATCGTCGATGCGCACGGCGCGGTCGGCGCCGCGCGCGAGGCCGTCGCGGATGCGCGGGTCGGCGTCGGCGCCCGCGAGGGTGAACGTGATCACCTCGGTGGCCTTGCCCGCCTGCTTCAGCCGCAGGCCTTCCTCGAGCGCGAACTCGTCGTAGGGGTTGATCTCGAACTTCACGTCATCGGTGAGGATGGCCGTGGCATCGCCGTTGATGCGGATGCGGGTGTCGGTCGCAGGGACCTGCTTGAGACAGACGCCAACTTTCATGGTTTCTCCTTGGAAAGACCTCGAATGAAGATGCCCGACACCGTGTCGGCGGCGGCATCCAGCGAGAATTTGCGGTGCTTGGCGAGGATGAACTGCATGGACATCTCGTCCATGGCCCCGAAGAACGCCCACATCGCCATGAACGGGTCGATGTCGGTGCGCACCTGCCCCGCCTCTTGCCCGGCGCGCACGATCTCGGCGAACTTACCGAGGTACTCCCACAACTTCTGGGGGCGGTATTCCTTCATGAACTTGTTGGACAGCCGCAGCTCGATCTGCAGCACCTCGGCGAGCTCCCGATGGTCCTGCACCTGGCGGAAGTGGTACCGCGCGAAGGTGCGCACCTGCTCCAGCGGGTCGGTGACGCCCACCAGCGCCTCGCGCAGGCCGGCCAACAACAGGTCCATCTTCTCTTCGAAGATGGAGAGGAGGAGGTCGTCCTTGTTCTTGAAGTACAGGTAGATCGTGCCGTCGGCGACCCCGGCTTCGTCCGCCACGTCGCTGATGCGCGCGGCGTGGAACCCCTTCTGCGCGAACACACGGATGGCCGCCTCGAGGATGAGCTCGTGCTTGTCGGTGCGGCTGGGAGTGGCGTCGGCGGCGGACACGGAGGGCGCTGAATGGCGGTTCAGTCTATGGTGGGGGGCCCGCTCCGGCAAGGCCGACAGACCGACCGGTGACAGGCCGCCGCCGTCACCTCATTCCCCGCCTTCATCCTCGACCCCCTTCACGGGTGGGCTGGCCGGGATCTCGCCGAGCTCGATCTCGCCGACCGCACGCGGGAGGCTGGTGCGCACCGGGGCGCCCTCGGCGCGGAACCGGGGCATGTCCTGGAGCCGGAGCATGCGGGCGTGCGCTTCGCCGGGCGCGGCGCGCAGGGCCTCGGGCAGCTTGGGGTCGCCCTTGGCCGCGAGGTACCACTGATACATCATCGACTGCGCGTGGTAGGTGTAGTCCACGCGCACCTTGGGCTCGTTCAGGGCGTACCGGATGCCCCCCTCGACCAGCTCGGCGCGGGGGTAGAAGTAGGAGTCGAGGCGGTCGTGCTGCATCTGCAACGCGATGCGCACCGTCTCGCGGGTGGCCTTCTCGAAGTACGCCGACTCCTCCGGCCGCGCCCGCATCGCCATCTGGTAGGCGGCCGCGGTACCCTCACCGTAACAGAAGGCCTGCATCGCCGGCAGTTCGCCCGCGAACTTGTAGTAGCCGCCCACGTAGTCGGGGTACGGCGTGCGCTCGCTGCTGAACTCGTAGGTCTCGACCATCCACCGCGCCACCTCGAGGCCGAAGTCGACCACGTCGGTGCGATCGGGCCGGGCCCGCGTGTAGGCATTCGCCGCCATCACCGTCCACGGGCCGAACTGCACGAGGTCGAGCCGGGTCTGGTTGTCGTAGGTGTACGCCGGCCAGGGTGCGCGCGGGTTCTTCCGTTCGGCGCGCGACTTGAACCACGGCTTGTAGTAGCTGAAGAAGCTCTCGAGCGGCCGCAGGTACTGGTCGTCCTGGAAGTACTCGTAGAGGTAGACCAACGCCAGCGCGGCTTCGCCGGGGACGATGTCGTTCTTCTCGTGGCGGTAGGGGTGGTCCGCGGGGACGTGGTAGGGCCGGAAGTTGCCCTCCGGGAGCTGGGACATCATCACGTAGCGCCCGAGCTTGCGCATCAGCTCGTCCTTGGAGTGGTCGTTGGTGGCACGCGCCACCTCGATCATCCCGAAGAGGCCCACCACCGCGCTGCCGAGCTTGGTGTTGTCGGCGTAGGTGAAGTAGGCCATGCCGTCGCGGTAGATCTCGTCCTTCAGCGGGCTCTGGTCGATGAGCTCACGCTCCCAGGGCTCGAACTGGTCCCCCTTGCGCTCCACGAGGCTGCGGAGCGTCCAGTCCTGCGCGCGGATGGCCCCTTCGAGGAACTCGGGCCGAGGATCGAGCGTCCACGCCTGCCACAGGTTCCAGGTGGCGAGCTCGTGGCGCACGTGGTTGTACTCGTTGGAGAACCGATTCTCCTCCGGCCAATACTTGTAGGTGACGGTGCCGTCGGGCTGCAGGTTCGCCAGCCACCACTCGCCCGCGTAGACGATGGAGGACTCGACGGCCGGCAGCGTGACACTCGACATCGGCACCAACGTGGTGCCCCGGTACAGCGGCACCACGCCTTCGCCCGCGACCTCGCGGAAGTCGATGGTGCGCACCAGCTCGAGGGTCGTCTCCTTCTCGTCGCGCCACGGCCGCGTGGAGTCCCACGCCACCTCGCGCGCCGCCCCGCGCAGGAACTCGTCCGGCTTGATCATGCCGCGGGTGACCGAGACCATCCCCGGCCACGCCACCGACTGCTTGCGGTCGCCCACCTTGTCGAGCAGGATGGCCCCGTCCAGGCCCATCTCCCAGTAGCGGCCGAGGTCGGCGTCCTCCCGCGGCACGACGTAGGCGCGCTCGCTGACCCGCCGTACTTCGATGACCAGGTCCTTCAGATGGCGCGAGAGCCGGGGGAACCCGAGCACCTCGCGGTTACGGCGGTGGAACGCCTCGAGGTCGGACGCGGTCTCCTGGAGGGCGACGTCGAGGGTACTCGCCTCGGCCAACGAGTAGGACGCCTCCCACCCCGGGCCCCGCAGGGTGGTGATGAGCGTCCACGTGCCGCGCTCGGCCTTGAGCGCCGGGAAGGGCGTCACGTCGGGCCGCCCTTCAAGGGTGGCGCGCAGCCACCGCACCGCCGCGTCGGCCACGGCCGCGTCGAACCGCAACGGCGCGTCGGGCACGAGGTACACGAACGCCCCCTCCTCGACGCGGGAGAGCTGGAACCGATCCAGGTGCGCGTGGTGGTACAGGCGCGAGAGGATGTGCCGGTCGCGGTCGAACGACTCCGCGAGGTCGCGGTGCACCACCAGGAGGCGCACACCGCGCTCGCGGAGCGCATCGGCCAGCGCGTTCTCGTCGCCGCCCATGGCCGCTTCGCGCAAGGCGGGATCGCGCAGATCGACCACCTCGGTGCCGGAGGGGAGCACGGTCTTGTCGGGCACGTCCACCGCGACCTTGCCCTTGACCGCCGTGACGAGGCCCGCCATCCCGCGGTCGAGGCTCACCCCGGACACCTCCAGCGGCGCGGCGAACCGCACCGTGGGCGCTGCCGCCCAGGCCGCCTCGGCGCGGGCTTCGAACGTGTCGCCGTTGACGACCACCGTGGGCCCGGTCAAGACGCTGCCCCCCCCGGTGGACGAAGCACAGGCACCGGTCAGGCCGAGCAGGAGCACGAAGGAGCGCATGGCGGGACCCCAGGGAAGTCGGCCGCTTCACACGTCCGGGCGACGGCCGCTACTCCACCACGTCGACGCGGGCGTGCCAGGAGGTCCCTTCGTCGCACTCGATGGCGACCTCTTGCCCCTCTGCCGCTTCCAAGCCCACGAAGTCATAGGTCCACTTGGGCGCGTCGTTGCTCATGTTGGTGTAGGACGGCTCGTAGGGCCGGTCCAGCGCGGCGTCGTGCGACTCCGCGCACGGCACCTCGGGCTCCTCGATGTAGACGCTCACGTACAGGTGCTCGCCGACCGGCAGCGTCCACGTTCCGCAGTCGGCGCCGTTGTCGACCACGCCGTCGACCGGCAGGGCGTCGGCGTACTCCGGGCAGGGGCCCTCGGGCTCGGGGGTGGCACATGCCAGCAGGAACAGCATCATGCGCGCCCGGATAATCCACCCGGGCATGGCCTCCACCATCACCCCCGCCGGTCACAAGAAGATCGTCGACGAATACGACTGGCTCATCAACAAAGAGCGCCCGCGCATCACCGCCGAGGTCTCGCACGCGGCGTCGCTGGGCGACCGCAGCGAAAACAGCGAGTACATCTACGGAAAGCAGCGGCTCCGCGAGATCGACCGGCGGCTGCGGTTCCTCAAGAGCCGGCTCGAGGTCCTGCAGGTCGTCGACCCCAGCACCCTCTCGGGAGACCGCGTCCTGTTCGGCGCCACCGTGGAGATCGAGGACGAGGAGGGCCACACCCAGCGGTGGACCATCCGGGGCGAAGACGAGGTGGACCTCGAGCACAAGGTCGTGTCCTACGTCTCGCCGATCGGGCGCGCGCTGATGGGCCGCGCGGTCGGCGACGACGTGACGTTCGAGACCCCGGGCGGGCGGCGCGAGGTCACGATCCTGTCGGTGAGCTTCCGTGCTGCTGGGTGAGACCGCAACGCTCCGGTTCGTCGACAAGCCGGCCGGCGTGCCGGTCTTCCCGCCCCACGCCGACCCCGACGGCGACTGCGTCCTGCGCCGGTTGTTGGCCGCGTTCCCGGAGCAGGGCGCGCCGGGGTTCCCGGAGGGGTTCGCCGGCGGCATCGCCCACCGCCTCGACACGCTGACGTCGGGCTTCCTGGTGGTCGCGCGTACGCCCGATGCGCTGGCACGGCTGCGCGCCGCCTGGCCGTCGTTGCGCAAGCTCTACCACCTGCGCTCCAGCGCCGACGTCGACTTCGACGATCGTGTGGTGGACGCGCCGATCGGCAACCACGCGCGGCGCACGGAGCGCGTGGTGGTGCAGCGCTGGGCGCGGGAGCGACACCGCGGGCGGTGGCTCCCGGCGTGGACCCACTTCCGCCGCGTCCAGGGGTCGTTGTGGAGCGCGGAGATCCGCACCGGCGTGCGCCACCAGGTGCGCGCGCACGCCGCGTTCGTGGGCCTGCCGCTCGACGGGGACGTGCTCTACGGAGGGCGGCCCGACACCACGCCGGTCTTGCGCCACGTGGCGATCGAGGGCGAAGGCCTGCGCTTTGCGTTACCCGAGGCGGGCCCCCGATGACCTGGTTCGATCACCACGCCGGCGCCGACCCCGCCGCGTTCTATGCCCGCCTCGCCGCCGCGGTCGCCGCGTGCGGCATCCAGGAGGCGGTCGACACCGCGTCCGGTGCGGTGGGCCTGCGCCGCTTCGTCGTGCGGGCCGAGGTGCACGACGGGCGCGTGCGGCTGGTGCAGGTCGACGGGCCGCCGCTGCCCCGGGGCGGGGGGCCCCCGTCGGCGGCGGCGTGGGCCGCCAACCAGGGCGTCGTCGAGGCGGCCCTGGCCCGCCTCCGGCGCACCCTCCCGCGCGAAGTCGACTTCACCGAGCTCGCGCTCGGCGTCGTCCGCCACGCCACCGGGCCGGTCGAGTTGTCCTTCCGGTTCGACGGCGACGCCGCCGGCTTCGGACCCGGCAACCTGCCCATGCCCGTCGGCCCGCCGGCGCCGATCGAAGACCCCGCGTGGCTCCGCTCCCAGGCCGCGTGGGCCGCCCGCGTCGACGAGCTGCGGGCCCGCTTCGCGGTGGCGCGGGGTGACTGGGCGCTCGTCGGCGGCCTCCTCGACGACGGGCAACGCCGCGTGGCCGCCACCCCCCTGGCCTCCTGGCACGCCGGGCAGCGGCGCTTCGAGTGGCTCGTGGCCGAGCCGGTGGGCGAAGAAGCGCCGCTGGTCGAGCCGGAGCTCACCGTCGACCTGGCAGGCGCGATCGACCTCGTGTGCTACGCCGCCGCGCGCATCGGCGCGGCGGGGGTGTTCCAGGGCGCGCTGCCCACCGGGGTCGTGGTCTTTCTCGCGACGCGCGCATGAGGTGCGGTCTCGCGCTGCTCGGGCTCGCGGCGTGCGTGCCGCCGATCGTGGCGGATACCGCCGACAAGTCCCGCGACACCTCGGGCGACACCTCGAGCGACACCTCGGGCGATACCTCCGCCGACACCTCGGGCGACACCTCCGCCGACACCTCCGCGTGTGTCGAGCCGCCGGTGGCGGACGCCGGACCCGACCTGACCGCCGACCTCGCGGCGGGAGCGGTCCAGCTCGCAGGCGGTGGCACGGGTGGGTGTGGACCGCTGACCTTCCAGTGGGCGATTCAAGCGATGCCCGCCGGCTCCGCCGGCTCCGCCGCCGCGTTCGAGCCCGACGCCGCGACGGAGGACCCACGCTTCACCCCCGACGTGGCGGGACGCTACGTGTTCTCGGTTGCGGTCTACGACGAGGCCTCCTGGTCGTCGCCCGACACGGTGGAGCTCACCGTCCGGTAGGCCCGTCGCCCCCGCCGGCGCCGCGGGGCGGGG
>SXOM01000221.1 GCA_005776735.1 Pseudomonadota bacterium | reverse complement strand
GGCCCTCGACGAACAAGAGCGCCACCGCCCCGAAGAGCACGCCGAGCCACAACGTCGCCCCTCGGATCAGCATGCTCGTGGCGGTGACCTCGGCGTTGGGCAGGCCGAGCAGCCGCTCCGGCAGCGTGACGAGGAGCCCGTCGGCGACGCCGAGCCCGCCCGGTGAGGCGCCCCCGGCGGCCGTCGCGAAGGCGTACAGGAACGAGGCCGCCTCCAAGCTCACGTCGCGACCGAACCCCGCCCAGATGAGCTGGTACCCCCACGCTTCGGCCCCCCACGCCACGAGGCTGACCACGAGCGTGACCAACAACGGGAACGGCCCAAGGCACAAGCGTGCCGCCCGGTAGGTCTCCTCCAGGCGGTAGGCCACACGACTCACCACGGGGAGGCGGGCGAGGAGCGCCAGGAAGCCCAGCGACAACCGCTCGTTCATCAGGACGAAGACCCCGAGGAACGTCACGGCGATGGTGCCGTACACCAGGGCGGCCTGGTCGCCCGCGAACTTGCTCACGCTCACCGCCGCGATGACGAGCACCGCGAGCCCGTCGGTCAGGCGTTCGGCCACGAGCGCGGGCATCACCGTGAGCATCGGTACGCCGGAACGTTCGCGCACCAGGTAGGGCTTGAGCACCTCGCCCGCGCGGAAGGGGCTGAGGATCATGGCGAAGCCGGCCAGGAAGATGGTGAGACTCTCGCCCCACGGGAGGCGCACGCCGATCCGGGTCAACAACCAGTGCAGCTTGAGCCAGCGCAGCAGGTAGTTGACGAAGATGGTGAGGCCGACCGCCGCACCCAGGTAGCCCCACGAGAAGCGGCCGAGGGCCTCGCTCACCTCGCCCAGGCCGATCCACGCGCTGTAGCCGACGTACATGCCCGCGGCGATGGCCACCGACCACGCCAACCACACCCGGAAGCGACGGGTGAGCGCGGCTGCGTCGGGAGCGGGGCCCGAGAGCTCCGGGGTGTCGCCGGGGGTGGTCACCGGGGGCCGCTATCGCGCGTCGCGGAGGCGGTACAGGCGCAGATTCGGCCCCATCCGGCTCACGCCCACGAAGCCGTCGGTGGGCATGTAGAAGGCGTCCTGCTGATCGTAGGTGGGGCGCGACGTGTCGGCGGTGCCCACCTCCTCGTGCACCAGGTCGTAGCGCGTGTCGGCGAGCGCCTGGACCTCGGCGGGCACGGCGCTGTAGAACCGCAAACCCGAGCTCTCGACCAGGAGCCACGGCGGCGGGTCGGACTCCAGGGACGCGAGCGACCGCACCGAGGCGTAGTCGACCCCGGCCTTCTCGACGAGCTGCACGTCGTACATCGGGCGGTCGGCCTCGTACCACTTGAGCTCGTCGGGCTTGCGGAAGCCGCCGGCGTCGGCGCGGCCGGCCTTGGCAGCGTACTCGCGCGTCTGGTTGGGCACGTTGCGCTGGAGCATCGGCGCGCCGGTGTAGGCGCCTGCGTGGACGATCACCGCGTCGGTGGGCACCTCGGCGTGGATCCACGCCGCCATCGCTTCGCGCGTGTCCTCGCCGGCGAACAGGCGGTCGGCCTCGAGCGCCCGCCCGAACGACGGCGCCGCGACCAGGGCGCCGACCACCCACGCGAAAACGCGGCCAAACCGGGCCTCCACCGCCTCGAAGAACGCCCCTGCCGCGATGCAGAGAAAGGGCAGGACCGGCAACATGTACCGGTAGAAGGCGGTGTGTCCGCGCCCGATCGCCACGAAGTACACGATGGGGAAGCTGAACAGCACCAAGGACAACCGGAAGTTCGAGAACCACGACATGCCGACCGCGCCGATCCCGACGACATAGAGCGGCCACCCGAGTGCGTCGGGCAACGTGGCCGCCGCGTGGTGCGCCCACCCCACGCCGACGTCGATGTGGTGGCCCTCCGCGAGGTGGGTCATCTCGTAGCGGAAGTCGCCGACGAACTGGCCGAAGTCCAACAGGGCGTACGGGGTGCCGAGCACGAAGCCGACGCCCATCGCCGCCAGCGCCGAGGCCCCGAGGCGAGCCCGGGCAACCGGAGGTACCCAGGTCGAGAGCGGCCCCCTCGCGGTCGCGGCTGCGGCGACCAGCGGCACGGCCAGCAGCGCGGCGTTGTACTTGGTGCTGGTGGCGAGCCCACACACGAGGCCGGCCCACAACGCCGTCCGCACCGTACCCGTCCGCTGCAGTCGAACCGCCAACAGCACGCCGGCGGTGGTCAACGTGACCATGGTGATGTCGGTCACGCCGAAGTGGCTGTCCCGGACGTGCAGGAAGCTGACCGCCAGGAAGAACACGCCCCACAAGCGCCCCGGGGCCCGCGCGAGCAGCGCGACGCCCACTGTCCCCGCGACCGCGCTCCACGCACGCATCAGGAGGCGGAACTCGGCGTCGGCCGCGAAGAAGGCGCGCAGGAAGTCTTCCTGACCCGCAAAGCGCCCGATGGCGCGACCCACGGCGTAGTCAGCCCCGAAGAGCACGAAGACCACGTACTTGAACAGGCTCGGGTAGTTGAAGCTGTGGGGGTTGAGGTCGCCGCGTCCGAACTTCATGGCCTGGTAGGCGATGGTTTGCTCGTCGGGGCGCGCCTCGGCCCACGGCAGCCCGAAGTCGAGCCCGACCACGCGCAGGACGAACGCAAACACGACGAGCACGACCAGGGGGAGCGAGCGGCGCAGCACCCGTCCGGATAACCGGGCGGCATGCCCTCGTTCCGGGTCAGCACCACCACCCGTGGCAACATCGAGGTCGACGCGCCGAACTGGTTGGTGGCGCTCGGCACGGGGCTGGCGAAGCTGGGCGAGCCGTCCACGCCCGACCGCATCGCTTGCGAGCGGCTCATGAACGGCACGGTGCTCGTGCGCGACGTGCGCTCGGGTGCGGGCTTCGTCGTCCAGCCGCTCGACCCCGAAGCCGCGGTCGACACCCAGGCCGAGGAGGAGGAGGAGCCCCTGGCCATGGGGCCGACGTTGTCCCCGGCCGAGGTCGACGAGGAGGATGTCACCGACCTCGACAGCGACGCGCTGGTGCCGCTGGAGCTGGTGCGCGACACGCTGGCGTCGATCGAGCGGGCGATGGACCCCGAGGCCGCCCTGGCCCTCGCGGTCTCCGCCTCGGTGCGGCTCACGAGCTCCCGTGGCGGCTCCGCGCTGCTCTTGGAGGCGGGAGGGCTGCGCTTCCGCTACGTCACCGGTCCGGCGGCGCCCCGCCTCCGCGGCATGCGCATCCCCCAGGGTGCCGGCGTGGCGGGCTTCTGCGTCAGCACCCACACCGCGCTGATCGTGCTCAACGCCTACCAGGACCCGCGCTTCTACCGCAACGTCGACCGGCACACCGGTCACCGCACCGGCAGCCTGCTCTGCGTCCCCCTCGCCGCCGAGGGGCGCACCTGGGGGTGTCTGGAGTGTGTCGACTCCGCGAGTGGGTTCACCGACGAGCTGCTGGCCGAGGTCGAGCGCATCGCCGACGCCACCGCCGAGCGGCTCGCGGCGCTGGCCGCCGTCGCCCGGCGCTGACCGCCCAGGCCCGCTCGAAGTTCGGCGCCGCCATGCTCATCGACCGTGGGCCGGTGACGGTGACGCGGCGAGCCTTCACCTCCGCCGGTGCGGCTCACCGCCGCCGCCACGCCCGCCAAAATACCGCTCGAAGTTCGGCATCGCCATGCTCACCGACCGTGGGCCGGTGCAGCAAGACCCTCGCGGTTCGGCGTACCCCCGTTGTGCCAGACGCCTCCCGGCGTGGGCCGGCTCGGTGACGCGGCGGGTGACGGGTCGGGGGGAATTGGCCGAGCGGAGCGCCGTTTCGCCGCTTGCGGCGAACCGGCGGGGGAGCGAGCGCCAATTTCACCCGGCCCGGCAGGACCCGGGGCTGACTTCGTCCCTCCCCACGCCTCGCCAGGCGTTTGCCCCACCGAAGACGCCGACCCGCGCCCCGGGTCGCCGCGTCTTGCCCGGCCCACCGCCGACCTACACCAGGTCGTAGCTGTAGCGGAGCTCCTGGCCGTTGCGCATCAGGATCAGCTCGATGTGCTTCTCCGTGCGCAGCTTGAAGTACGCCCGGAGCGCACCGATGAAGTCGTGCACCACGACGCCGTTCACGCTCTTGACCACGTCGCCGCTGCGCAGACCGGTCGCCCGCAACAGGTCGGACTTCACCTTCACGCGGAACCCGTCGGGCTTCTTGTTCGCGCCCACGTGCACCCGCACGCCGCCGAGCGACATCAGCTCGGGGATGTGGGTCGCGTAGTAGTCGAGCAGGTCGCGCTCGACCTCCCAGCTCGTGCGGCCGGTCCGCTTGATGCCGTCATCCGGGTCGGAGTCGCGGAACCCGCGCGGGCGCCCACCGCCGTAGTGCTGCCCGCGGCGGAGCGGCCCCCCGCGGCCGGTGTACCGGGCCTTGGGCGCGAGCTCGGCCACCGCCGCCTGGGCGGCCGCCACCTCGTCGGCGGACGGCGCGACCTCGACTTCGGCGTCGGCCACGGCCGGCACGGACGCGACCTCG
>SXOM01000220.1 GCA_005776735.1 Pseudomonadota bacterium | reverse complement strand
GTGGGGGTGGCCTCCTACGGCTGGGTCCCCGACATCGACGGGGACGGCATCAACGACCCGGTGACCACCAGCGGCGCGGCCTCGTCCATCGCGCTGCGTGGCGGCGGCACCTTCGAGGAAGCCGACCTGCGACTGGTGAAGCCGTGGGGGTATGAGGAGGGGTATACACTCAACCACGTGGCCGACATCGACCAGGACGGGTGGCCCGAGTGGTTCATGTCCGACATCAATTCAGACGAAGACCAGCTACTGATCCTCCGCGGCTTCGACATCCCGTGGGACGACCCCGCCAAATGGTGAAGCACGCGCCCGCACCGCAGCCGGGCGCCCGGCGGCCTCGGCGCGCGCCCAGGCCGGTCGCGGGGCGCCCGCCATCGGCCTACTTGCCGAAGTGGACGCCCACCCCGCCACCGAGCAGCACCTTCGGATCGGCGTCCTCGACCTCGAAGCGGCCCTCGACCTCGATGAAGTAGCGCGGCGTCACGTAGTGCCGGACCCCGGCTCCGGCGCCGACCACGCCCACCATGCGCGCGGTCGACCCGTCGGAGGAGTCGTCGTCGACGACGACCGAACGGCCCGCCCGCGTGGTCGCCGTGTCCTCGAACGCGACGTCACCCTCCTGGATCACGCGGCCGCCACCGGCCAGAAACGCGTACGGACGCCAATGTCTGCCGTCGACGGCGAAGCTCACGCGGCTGCCGAAGTTCCAGCGGCTCTGGGTCGCGGTGTTGCGCGTCCACCCGATGCGATCGACGCCGAGCGCGATGTTGGGCGTGATGAGCCAGTCGGCGCTCAGGCCGGCGACGTAGGGGTTTCCGAACCCGGCTGCGGGGTCCCATCCCGCGTAGGTGGCGACCGTCGCGCCGGTGCCCGGGTGGCGCGTCTCGCGGCCCGGCCGTGGGTTGGCGTGGTAGGCCGCGTCGGCGATGGCGGTGCCGTACAACATGGCGGCGCCGAGCGACAGCGGGTCGGGGCCGGTGATGGACCCGCTGAAGAAGCCTTCGTCGGGCACAAAGACGCTCCCCGCGAAGAGCGCGAAGGTGCCGGCCATCAAGAACGCGCCCTTCACGCCCTGGCGGTTGTAGATCTGGCCGCCGCCCGGCACCAGGACGCTCAGCCCCGACGCGACCAGCGGGCTGTGGCGGAGGTCGCCGGCGTTGACCGCTTCGGTCCAGTAGCCCTGGTGGGCATCGGCGAACTCCTTGGCGGTGGCGAACAGATCGAGCCGTTGGGCCGCGAGCTCCCGGGTGTCGGGCGCAGCGGGGAGGGGGACGCCCTTGTCGGGGGCGGCGCCGGGAACGACCACCGGGTTGAACTGCGTGACCTCCACCCGCGCGCCCTCGGCGAGCATGACCTCGGCGCTGAGCAGGGTCTGGCCTTCCATGCGGCGCATGGCGTACGAACCCGGCGGAAGCGCGAGCGTGACCGGTGCGCCGGCCACCTTGGAGACTTCGGCCACCGGGGTGCGGTCGGGGAGGCGCACGACCGTGACGAGCCCTGCGAGGTCGGCCGGGAGCGTGGCCGTGGCCCGCCCGGTCCGCACCTGGGTGAGGCCGAGCTCGCCTTCGCCCTTGATGCGGAAGTCGCGGTTGGGGTGCTGGACGCCGGCGACCGTCTCGCCAGTGTGGCTGACCACGCGGTCGAACGCGTACTTGTAGGCCTCTTCCAGCGACACCGTGCCGTCGTTGTTGTCCGCGGCGCCGCGCATCCCCGAGATGAGGTAATGCGTGAAGAAGCTGCCGCGAAGCAGCTCGGATTCCTGGGCCTCTTCGTCGGAGCTCGCCGCGGTGATCCACGCTTCGCCCTCGGCGGCGAGGCGATCGTCGAGCAGGAACGGTTGGCTGAGCGCGGCGCCCTTGAGGCGGGTGATGCTCCCGGAGCGGCACGCATCGAGGACGCCGACCTTGACCTCGGCGGGCATCTTGCGGATGTCCGCGCGTACCTGCTCCCAGGCGACGGTGTCCGCGCCGATGCGGAGGCCCTGCGCGTCGGCGTGGCCCGAGTAGTAGAACAGGAACAGGTCCTCGTCGAACCCCGACGCCACGTCGGCGTGGGCCCGCACGGCCTCGGCGAGCTGCGCCGCGGTCGGGGAGTAGAGCACGGTGATGTAGACGGGCTCGAACTCGCCGAGCTCGACGAGCACCTCTGAGAAGCGACGGGCGTCCTCTTCGGCGTAGCGCAACGGCTCCAGGCCGGCGCCGCCGACGTTGGCGCCGACCACCAGCGCGTGGCGCAGCACGGCAGCGTGGGCGAATCCGGCGAGGAGCAAGGTCACGTCAGTCCTTCCGCACGACGACCGACGCTACGACCGCGCCCTCCATTCGAACCGGGTTGTGGGCGATGGCGGCGCGCACCGCCTCGGGGTCGGGGCGTGCGTCGGTGCAGAGGGCGAAGAACGCCTGCTCGCCGGCGCTTCCGTCGAGGGTCAGCGAGAACGGCGCCGCGGTGAGCCCGTCGCCGCCGGCCTGCATCGTGCCGTAGACCTCGACGAGGCCGTTGCTGTCGCGCCCGGCGAGGGTGACGAACGCGCGGCCGCGGGGGTCGTAGCGGAGCTGAAGGCGGTCGCCCGCCCCGAGCGTCTCGCCCAGGTACAGCGGCCGTGCACTCTCGCCGGCCTGTACCCACGCTTCGAGGCGCGGCGTGACGCCCTTGGTCCGGGTGAGCTCGGCGGCCGGCGCTTCCGGCGGCGGGGGCGAAGTGGCCGGTGCGGACGGGGCCGGGGTCGCAGCGGGCACCTCGGCGACGGCGCGCGGTGCAGAGCCCTGGACCGCCGACGGCGTCGCGGCGGGGCTCGGCG
>SXOM01000219.1 GCA_005776735.1 Pseudomonadota bacterium | reverse complement strand
GCCCCGCGCGGCGCGCCAGCACCCGCTGCGAGCGGCCGGAGGCCGCGATCGGGACGGTCGCGGCGCCGCGCCCGCTCAGTCCTTCTTCTTCCTGGACGGCTTCGGCGGTGCGGGCAGGGGCGACGGACGCCCGAAGCGGTCGTCGTCCGCGGGTGCCTTGGAGTGTACCGCCACCTCCAGGTACAACCCCGGCGCCCCGGCCTGGTAGCTGGCCTCGGCCTTGATGCGCAGGATCTCGAACAGGCTCGACGCCGCGCCGACCGCCACGCCGAAGCCGCGCACCGAGTCGAGCTCTACCCGCGCCCCGGGGGAGACCACCGCGTCGGGGAACAGGTCGGCGCCCACAAACCCCGCGTGCGACGCCGCGAGGTCGGTGACCACCTCGCCGTACGGGACCACCACGCCGAGGTCGGCCACCGTCGCCACCTCCAGGCCGCCGAAGCCGAGCCCCCCGAGCCCGCCGCCGAACCACGCCCCGCCGGCGAGCTCCACCGTGTTCACCATGACGCGCCCCCGCGCCCCCGCGAGGAACGGCAAGGGGCCCAGGCCCACCTCGTCGAACCGGAAGATGTCCACCGTCGCGGGCTGCACACCCAAGAGCAGGCTCACGCCCCCCTTGGGCCCGCCGAGCTCGGCGGCACCGCCGAGCATCGCGCCCGGCGTGTGCGCGGTCGCCATCGCCCCGACCACGAACTGCCGCCGCCACGGGTCGACCGACTCCAGGCGGAAGAACGCGGGGAAGACGCCTCCCCACGCCCGCCATCCCGCGCCCTCCCCGGCGACCTGCAGCCGCTCCGGGGCGAGCGAGTAGACGAACAAGCCGTCACCGCTGAGCGTTGCTGCAACGTCCAACTGGGCCTCGAAGTTGAGGGCCGGACCGCCCACCTTCACGTCGCCCTCGGCCTGCTGCAGGCCGAACGTCCCGACCGCCGCCTGACCCTGGAAGTTCATCCCCGCGACGAGATCGACCGCTCCGCCCACCTGGGCGTCCGCCGCGAGCGCACTGTGGACGCAGAAGAACAGCATGTTGACGATGTAGCATCTCAGGTCTTCCTTTGACACGTCAAGAGCGATAGCATGGACTTCCTACTCCTCCCGTCGCGCGCGGCTCTCCCCGCGCCGGGGAGCGGCACCCGGAGCCCTCGATGGAACCAGCGGTCGATCCCTTCCACCCCGTCCTACGGGTCCTCGAGCGGTACCGCTCCGACGTGCACCACCTCCGGCCGCCCGCGCCCGACGGTACGACCACGGCGATCCAGCAGCACCTCGGCCGAGAACTGCCCGGTTCGTTCCGCGGGTTCCTGGCCCGGTGGAACGGGGCCACGCTGTTTCGCGGCGCCCTGCGCGTCCGCGGCGCGGCCGACCTCGCGCCCCCCGACGCGGCGCACCCCGAGGTCATCCTGTTCGCCGACGGGCCCCGCGACGACGACCGGTGGGGGTTCGCCGCGACCGAGTTCGGGCACCACTTCGGGCGGTGGACGGGCGAAGCCCTCGTCCCGCTCCACGAGAACTTCAATCGCTGGCTGCTGGCGCAGACGCGGATCCTCGACGAGAACGTCCGCGAGCCGGCCGAGCAACTCGCGGTGCGCCTCGAGGTCGACCCGAGCTGCGGACTGCTGTGGTTCCTCCAGGGTGAAGCCCTGCTTGCCGCGGGTGACGTCGACGGGGCGACGGCCGCGTTCCGGCGGTCCAGTGCGCTGGACCCCGCCCACCCCGGGGCGTGGCAGCGCCTCGGCGAAGCGCTCCTGGCCACCGACGAGAGCCAGGCCCGCGGCGCGTTCCTGATGGCGTGGCGGGGGGTCCACTTCCCCGCCTTCTACGCGGGGGCTCCCGCGGCGACCGCCGACCTCGTGCCGCTCCTGGAAGCGCGCTTCCCGGCCGGGGACGCGGGCTGGGAGCGCGAGCTGGTCGACCTGCTCGCCGAGCGGGTCCCCAACATCAAGCACGCCGGCGGCGAGCTCGTCACCACCGCCGCGCTCGCGTTGGTGCGGCTGCGCCTCGGCAAGGGCGACCGGACCGGGGCACGCGACGCCCTCGTGACGCTGCGCGACCGGGCGACGGGCTGGGCGTACCCGCCTTCGCTCGACCCGGTGCTCTTCGCCCTGGCCTCGCTGCACACCGATCTCGGCGACCACGACCTCGCCGAAGAGGTCATCCGCCGGCTTCGTCGTTCGCCCGACCCCACCGTCCGGGCCCGCGCCGAGCTCGCCCTGGCCCGCGTCGCGCTGATCCGCGAGGAGCCGTGGGTCGACGAGATGGTCCACGGGGCGATGGCGGTTCTCAAGGACCCGGCCGACCGCTGCGAAGCCCTGCTTCTCCTCGCAGAACACCATCGCGGAACCGACGCGGCGAGCGTCGAACAGGCCACCCGCCTCGCGGCCCAGCTCGGGGACCCCGTGCTCGTCGCGCGGGCCGCGCTGGTGCGGGGCGACCTCGCCCGCGCCCGCGGCGACCTCCCCGCCGCCCACCACGCATGGCAGGCCTGCCACGTCGACCCCGAGACCGCCCTGCGCGCCGAGGTCCGCATCGGCGACCTCATGGACGACCCGGTCGACGCCCTGGAGCACTACGCCCGCGCCATCGACGGCTACCGCGCCCGGCAGCTCCCGCTCCGGGAAGCCTGGGCGCGCCTGCGCCTGGTGCGCTGCGGCGACGCTTCGCAGGCGGTCGAGGCGGTGCGTGTCTTCAAGGGTGCGGGCCTCGCCGCGGGTGTGGCCGCGGCCGACGCGCTGGCCGGCCGGCCCGGGCACTCGCTCGACTGGCACCTGAACCTCAGCGCCGAAGCGGCCCGCGAGCGGTACGACGCCCAACGGATGCGTCCACCGTGGGTCCGCGCCGACGCGGACCGGCCCGAACGGCGCCTGCTCGCCCATCGGTCCGCCATCGCCAACGCCGACGACCGCGTGGTGCAGGTGCTCGCGGCCGACATCGAGGTCGAGCTGCGTCGCCTCCAGGCCAGCGACGGGCGGGCGCGCGACCCCTCGGCCATGCGCTTCGTCGCGGGCGTGGACCTGCTCTCGGGCCACGCGTCGTGGGCGGCCGGTCAGGTCCTGATGGCGCTCTTGACCGAAGACATCCGTCAGCCGGCAGCCGAGCGGGGCCTGATCGGCGCCCTGGCACGATCCCCGAACATGACGCTGGTGGACGCGCTGGTGCGTTCGCTCAACACCGACAAGGAGCCCACGCGCCTCGCGCTCATCGCGGAGGTCCTGGGGTGGCGGCGCGAAGCCGAAGCCCGGCCGCGGCTGAGGGAGCTCGCGGTGAGCGGCTCCGTTCCGCTCCGGCGCGCGGCCATCACCGCCCTCGGACGCATCGGCGACGTCGATGCGATCGACCTGATCTTCCCCGCGTTGGAGACGCCCGAGCTCGCCGAGGTCGCGTCCACGGCGCTGTTGTTGCTCGGCGAGTGGCAGGGGGTGGACTTCTTCGCCCAGGCGCTCGCGCGCAACGAGCGCTGGTTGAGCCAGTCCCCCGGAGAGATCGTGGGACGCCATGGCGGTCCTGCGTACTTTCTCTTGCTCATGCGTACGTGTGAGCTCGAAGGGCCGGGCGGGATCGGCAGCCTGGCGGGCCTCGGCCTGCTGGGCAACGTGCGCGCCGTCCCCCGGCTCATCGAGGCGGTCGGCAGCCGCGACCCGCACCGGCAGGCGGTGGCGAGCACCGCGCTCGAGGTCATCACCGGCCACCACGAGGACACCGAGGACGCCCACCCCAAGCAGCGGTGGACCGACTGGTGGGCCGAACACGCCGGCGACTACGACGAACGAACCCGCTACCGCGACGGCGACCCGCTCACGGTGCGCAGCCTCATCGCGCGCCTCGGCCACGACGACTTCTCCACCCGCCAGGCGGCCTACGACGAGCTGGTGATCGCCACCGGCGAACGCCTGCCGTTCGACGCCGACGGCCCGTGGCGCGTGCAGCTCGCGCACCGCGACGCGTGGGAGCGGTGGTGGGCGGACAACGCCCACGACCTGCCCGACAGCGGGTGGTGCTTCCACGGGTCGGCGACCTGAAGGGACCGACCGGGTGCGCGGCGGCCCGATCGAGCTCGGGACGGTCGCGGCGCACCCGCCCGATCAGAGCCCGGGCTCGTCCTTCTGCTGCAACAAGGCGATGAGCGACGAGGTGTCCCACCGGCCACCCCCGAGCGCCGCGACCTCGGCGTAGCGCTCCGCGACCTCCTCGGTGATCGGCAGGTCGGCGCCGATCTCGTCGGCCGTCTCCATGCAGATGTCGAGGTCCTTGCGCATCCAGTCCACGGCGAAGCCGCAGTCGAAGCGCCCTTCGTCCATCGTGCGACAGCGGTTGTCCCTCTGCCAGGACTGCGCGGCGCCCTTGCCGACCGCGGCGATGACCTTCTCCGGGTCGAGACCTGCACGAACGGCAAAGTCCAGCCCCTCGGACAAGCCCGCGAGTACGCCCGCGATGCAGATCTGGTTGACCATCTTGCAGAGCTGGCCGGTGCCGGGGCCGCCCTGGTGGGCGACAGCCTTGGCGTATGCGGTAAAAAGGCCGCGCGCACGATCCACGTCGTCGTCGGTGCCCCCGCACATCACGCTGAGCTGACCGTTGACCGCGCCCGCCTGGCCGCCCGAGACCGGCGCGTCGCCGAACCCGACCCCATGGGCCTGGGCCAGCGCCGCGAGCTCCCGCGCCACGTCGGCCGAAGCGGTGGTGTGATCGATGAGCAGCGCGCCCTCGCCCATGCCGGCGAGCGCGCCGTCAGGGCCGAGGACCACGGCGCGGACGTCGTGATCGTTGCCGACGCACACCAGCACCACCTCGGCGCCGGTGGCGGCCGCGCGGGGCGTGTCGGCGACGCGGCCCCCGTGCTGGGCCACCCACGCCTCTGCCCGCGTGCGCGTGCGGTTGTAGACGGTGACCGAATGGCCGTGGCGAGCCAAGTGACCCGCCATCGGCGCGCCCATGATGCCGAGGCCGATGAATGCACACTTCATGGGCTCCTTCTATTCGGCGCCGCCGGATTAGGCTCGGGCCATGCTCCTCGTGCTCCTCGCCGCCTGCCCCCACCCCGTCGACATCACGCTCACCAACGTCCAGGTGGCGCCGGCCATGTCCACGGGCGCCGCGTGGGACGGCCCGGAGCGCCTCGATCCGGCCGCTGGGAACGTGCTCGGCGTACTCATGGGCAAGCTGGACCCCTCTGGAGAGCTTTCGGGTTCACTCAAGCAGGCGGCGGCGGGCCTGGTCCTGCCCGATGTGGCGGGCACCCTGGAGTTCCGCGCCGACCCCGACGCGAGCCCGGTGGCCGGGCCCATCCCCGAAGTTGCGGACTCGTTGGGGCCGGTGTGGGCGCCCGGCGTGAGCACGCTTCGCGGCGTCACCCTCGGGCCGAAGAGCAGCCTGCGGGTGCAGTTGGTCGACCAGGACGTCGGCGGCACCGACCCCGTCGGCGTCGTCGTGCTCTCGGCGGGCGACCTCATGCGCGCGGAGCACCTCGACGGGGCGCTCACGTTCCCCGCAGCCGACGCCACCAGCGGCCAGGTGCTCAGCGTCAGTGTGCTGGTCGTCCGGAGCAAGGGGGAATAGCCCCGACCGATGCGCACCTCGTCTCTCCTCTTCCTCGTGGTCGGCTGCTACGACCTGCCGCCCCAGGACACGGCCGACATCGGCCACGACCCCGCCGATACCGACACCGATTCGGACACCGACTCGGACAGCGACACCGACTCGGACACCGACACCGACTCCGACACCGATACCGACGCGCCCACCCTCGAGGGGCTCGCGCTCGACCACGACACGCTCACGCTCACCACGTCCCGCGAACTACCGGTTTTGGTGGCGACGGCGAGCTGGTCGGACGGGTCGACGCAGGACGTCACCGAGCAGTGCGCCTGGTCCAGCGGCGACCCCGCCCTGGTGGTGATGACACAGGACGGCGTGGTTCACGGCATCGGCGCCGGCACCACCGAGGTCGGGTGCGAGTGGTCGGAGCTCCGTGACACCGCCCGCGTCGAGGTCGTGGCCGTGGCGACCGTGCGCGACGGCGAGCTCGTGGTGAACGAGCTCCTCGCCGATCCCGGCGTGGGCGCCGACGTCAACGGCGACGGCGACCCCGACCCGACCGACGACGAATTCGTCGAGCTCGTGAACATCGCCGCGTACTCCATCGATCTGCTCGACGTCACCCTGTGGGATGCCAACCTCGACACGCCGCGGCACACCTTCGGTGGCGGCTCCACGCTCCGGCCCGGCGAAGCGGTGGTGGTCTTCGGCGGTGGCACGCCCGCGGTGTCGGCCGACCGGTGTGTCGCCTACGCGGCGGTCAACGACGACGATGGGCTCCAGTACGGCCTCGCGCTCAACAACGACGGCGACACGCTCCGGGTGCTCGACGCACGTGGCGGCGAGCTCGCCAGCGTCGAGGTGCAGCCCGAGGTCGAGGATGCGTCGATCGTCCTGAGCCCCGAGCTCGACGGCACCACCTACACCCACCACCTGTACGCACCCGACAGCGTCGGCGCCCAGAGCCCGTGCACCCAGGCCGACGGCTCCGCGTTCCCGACCACGATCGCCTGGCTCACGCGGTGAGCGCACCGCGGCACCCGCCCCGGTGGGACGCGGTCGCGCCCCCCGAACCGCTCGACGAAACCGCGCTGCTGGGCCTGGTCCGCGCCGACGCCGAAGCGCACGCGGCGGCCCTGCCGGCCGGCACCCGCTTCCGCCTTCGGGCCGAGATCACCCCCGTCCAAGCCGCTTTCCTCGATCGCCGCGGCTACCTCGTCTTCGACCGTGTGGCCGACCGCGACGAGGTGGAGACCATCCTCGCCGAGATCGACCGGGTCGAGGCCGAGCTGCTCGCGCGCGGGGAGAGCAAGGTGCACGGCGTGCCGGTGTGGTTCGGGCCGGACCCGGACGGGAACGAATACCTGTATCGAATGGGGTTTTCAAGCGTCCACAGCCCGTTCTTGAGCAACTTTGTCCGCGACGGCCGGTTCGAGCCGGTCCGGCGCCTCATCGGGGACGACGCCCGCATCGGCGAACGCGAGAAGGACGGCGTGGTCTTCAACCGGTACGTCAACGCGACGGGGAGCTTGCGGCCCAACCTCGCGTGGCACACCGACGCGCTGCGGGACCTGTTCTACAACCGCCGGATGCCCGGCCCGATGCTGAACGTGGGCCTGCACTTCGACCGCATCCGTCCCCAGGACGGCGGGCTGCGCGTGCTGCCCGGTACGCACAAGCAATCCGGATGGGCCACGCTGTTCTCGAAAGTCCACTTCGTCACCCAGGCACCCGACCCGGCCGAGGTGGCCGTGGAGACGTGGCCGGGCGACCTGACGGTGCACGACGGTCGGATGTGGCACCGCGTGGAAGCGAGCCCCGAGACCGGCTGGGCTTCGCTCCGACGCAGTATGTACGTGCCGTATGTGCGCGACGCGGTGCTCGAGAAGCACGCGGGCTCCCCGACGCCCCTGTACCTGCGCCTCTTCGACGCCGTCATGCGGTGGCGTGCGGCCCGCGCGCGGCGGCGTCAGGCAGCGAGCACCGCCGCGAAGAACACGAGCGACACGTAGCCGTTCAAATCGAAGAACGCCTTGTCGATCTTGGACAAGTCTCCCGGCTTGACCAGGCTGTGCTCGTAGACGAGCACCGCCGCGATGATCCCGAGCCCCACCCAGTACGGCCACCCGAGCGGCAAGAGCCACGGCAAGGCCGCGAGCGCACCGACGGTGAGCACGTGGAGGGCCGAGCTCACGTGCATCGCCATGCCCTGCCCGATCGCAGCGGGGATGCTGCGCAAGCCCGCGTCCCGGTCGAACGCCTCGTCCTGCAGTGAGTACAAGATGTCGAAGCCCGCGACCCAGGTGGCCACGGCCGCCGCGAGGACCACCGGCGGCCACGCCACCGTGCCGGTGATGGCGATCCACGCGGCCACCGGCGCGAGGCCGAGCGCCACCCCGAGCCAAAGGTGTACCAACGCCGTGAATCGTTTGGCGAGGCTGTAGCCGCACACCACCAGGAGCGCGACCGGCGACAGCCAGCCGCACAGGGGATGCAGCACGAACGCGGCACCCACGAACCCGGCGGCGGCCGCCACGGTGAACCCGATCGCGGCCGGAAGGCTGAGCTGTCCGCTGGGGAGCTCACGGGTGGCGGTCCTCGGGTTGAGTGCGTCGAACCTCCGGTCCACGATGCGGTTGAACCCCATGGCGGCGGAGCGCGCCGCGACCATGCACACGATGATCAACCCCCACTGCACCCACGTGGTCGCCTGTCCGCGCGACGCCAGGACCGCCGACGCCAACGCGAACGGCATGGCAAAGATCGAGTGCGAAAACTTGATCATCCGTCCAAAGACGAGGAGCTGGTTCACGGGCCCTCCGGGGCGATGCGCCGCGACCCGGCGTCGCGGTCGGGCAGGGTCCGGCGCGCCTCGCGGCTGCGGGCGAGCCACGCCCACGCGTCCCCTTCGAGGGCACGCTCCCACCGCGACACCGGGACGTCGGCGAACACCTCACGGAGCACGGTCACCTCGTTGCGAACGTCCAGATCGGGGGCGCTCGCGAGGGAGTCCGTCCCGAGGAGCACGCGGCAGCCGACGTCGAGCATGGTGCGCACGTCCGGCAGGCGCCCCCCGATGTGGAGGTTGCTCCGCGGACAGATACACACCGATACATCTCGCTCGGCCAGGAGCTCGAGGTCGTCCTTGCCGGTGAGGGTGCAGTGCACCAGGAGCGCGTGGGGACCGAGCACCCCGAGGCGGTCCAGCCACCGTACCGGCGTGAGCCCCGGCGGTCGCCACGCGTCCAGGTTCCGACCGTACACCCGCAGCGCATCGAGCCACGGGCCCGTGCCGTGCAAGAGCAGCTCACGCTCCGCGGGGTCTTCGTCCACGTGCATCGACCACGGGCCCCCCCGGGCGGCGATCCGGCGCACCGTCTCGGCGTGCGTGCTGTAGGGCGCGTGCGGCGTGGCGTCGGCGACTCCGTCGGCCACATCGGGCTCGTCGAACCCGAAGACCTCGTGGAAGGCGAGCCCGTCCAGGCCCGCGGCCGCCATCGCCGCGGCCCCCACGCCGAGGTTGCCGATGTCGACGACCCCGCCTGTCCCGAACCCGGCCACCTCCCGCGCGTTGGCGAACGCGTGCGCGCGGGAGGCCGGCCGGTCGTGGATCCAGCTCCGCACCCACGGCAAGAACCCCGCGCCGGCCACCGTGGGCACGGCGGGCAGCTCCAGGTGAACGTGGGCGTTGACCGGCCCCTTCACCTCAGATCCTCGCGTAGCGCCCGTCGGGGGCCGCGGCGACCGGCACGAGCCGGGTCCAGTCCAGGTCGCGGCGCACCGGGCGGAACCCGGCCACACGGATGTGGTGCTCCACCTCCTCGGGGTCGGTGGTCCAGCTCCGCCCCGGGGCGCCGAGGGCGTCCTCGTCGAGCAGGATGGGGCCCAGGTCGTCTGCGCCCGCAAAGAGCGCGGTCTGTGCAGCGCCCAGACCCACGGTCGGCCACCACGCCGTGATGTGCGGGACGTTGTCGAGCACCAGGCGGGCCAGGGCGACCAGCCGCAGCCACGCCTGTGCCGAGTCGTCCCGACCGGGGACGCCGGCGAGCCCGGTCCACACGGAGAAGGCGGAGTAGCCGGGGCGGCCCGCGGCGAGCGCTTCGTCCTGCGCGTCGCGGACGGCGCACAGGTGGGCGACCCGTTCGGCCCGCGATTCTCCGAGGCCGAGCGTCAGCGTGGCGGGGCCACGCAGGCCCGCTTCGCCGGCCAGCCGTGTGAGCATCTGCGCCTGGGGACGCGACGCAGCGCCCGCACGGGTCGGCGTGCCGCCGAAGCCGTCGAGCCCGGCGTCCACGAGGCGGCGGAGCGCCACCTCCGGCGCGACGCCCGCCGCCAGGGCGAGCCCGGCCAGCTCGTCGACCCCGAGCCCGGTCACCGACAAGCCGTGGTCGCCCTTGAGCGCCCGGATGGCCGCTTCGCACGATGAAAGTGTCGAGGCCTCGGGCACGCCCGCCTGCAGGACCGCGGCCACGGCGCCCTGCGCGGCCAACGCCGCACCCCGCGCCGCGACCTCGCCGAGGCGGACGTTGCCGGCCATCAGGTAGGTCACGTCGCGCCCGGGGAGCCGAAGCCGGCGCACATCGTCGGCGGCCGCGCACAGCTCCGGCGTCGGCGTATCTTCGAGCAAGCAGAGTGCGCCATCCATGCTGATACGTTCACCCCGACGTGTCGAAGCGAGCAGCCCTTCGGCCGCCTCCCGACTCCGCGTCGCGGCCGGCGGGGGGTAGAGGCTCAGCTCCCCCGGGCCGAAGAGACCCGCGGCCTGGGCCAACGCCACGAACCGACGCAACCCCATGAGCGCACGGTCGTCGAGCTCGTAGCGGATGGCCCGCAAGAGGTAGTCGCGGTCCGCGGCAGGCGCGCTGGCGCGTTCGGGCAGTCCGCGCGCGGCCGCTTCGCGGAGGCCGGTGATCGCCGCCGCCGGGAGGTCGGGGCGCCCCGCCCACACCGCGAAGACGAACGGCAGGCCCGTCCAGTCCTTCCACACGCGCCCGAGGTCGATCCGGGTGGTCAAGCGGTCGGGCAGGTTGCGCGCGGCATCGCCGATCACCACCGCCCCCACGCGCCCCTGCGCGTGGAACGCACCGGTGCCCGCGTCGACGGCGCGGACCGGGAGGTCGGGCCGGGCGAGCGGGCCGCGGAGCAGGATCTGCGCGAGGACCACGCTGGTGCGCGACTCCCCGTCGAGCACCACCTCGTCCCACTCCGCCAGGGGGCGCTCGCCGACGAGCAAGACGCTGTCCACGTCACCGTCGCTGCCGATGCAGTACCCCGGCACCACGCGCCAGGTCGCGCCGCCATCGAAGACCGACGCCACCGGCACCAGGCCCACGTCGGCTTCGCCCTGGTTCAAGAGCCTGGCGGCGGCGCTCGGGACGCAGGCCCGCACGTCGAACTGCGCAGGATCGAGGTGCCGCGTGAGCGGCCAGGCGTTGGTGTATCCGACACACGCGACACGGATCTTCGGGTTCATCTAGGCCTCCGCGACCACGTGGTAGAGGGTGTCCCGCTCCACCGGCACGCGGCCGGCGTCGCGGATGAGCTGGATGAGCTCGGCGCGGCCGAGCGTCTGCGGGGTGCGGGCCCCGGCCATGTGGTAGATCCGCTCCTCCCGGACGGTACCGTCGATGTCGTCGACGCCCCAGTCGAGCGAGAGCTGTGCGAGCTCCACCCCGAGCATGACCCAGTAGGCCTTGATGTGGTCGAGGTTGTCGAGCATCAACCGCGAGACGGCGAAGGTGCGCAACGTGTCGAAGGCGGTCGGTTCCCGCAGGCGGTTGAGCCGGTTGTTCTCGTGGTGGAACCGGAGCGGGATGAAGGTCTGGAACCCCCCGGTCTGGTCCTGCAACGCCCGCAGCCGGAGGAGGTGGTCCACCCGCTCCTCGACGGTCTCGATCGAGCCGAACAACATCGTGCAGTTGGACCGGAGCCCGAGCTCGTGGGCGACGCGGTGCACCTCGATCCACCCGTCCGCGTCCACCTTGTCGTCGCACAACTTCTTGCGCGCGCGGGGGTGGAAGATCTCCGCGCCTCCGCCGGGCAGCGAGCCGAGACCCGCCTCGATGAGCTCCCGAAGCACCCGCTCGTAGGTCATCCCGTACTTCTCCGCGAAGTAGTGGATTTCCACCGCCGTGAACGCCTTGATGTGCAGCTCGGGCCGCTCGGCCTTGATGCCGCGGAGCAGGTCGAGGTAGTAGCTCCACGGGAGGTCGGGGTTGAGCCCGTTGACGATGTGCACCTCGGTGATGAGCTCGCCGCGCAGCGCCCGCACCCGCCCCACCGCCTCGTCCAGCGCCATGGTGTAGGCCGACGGGTCGCCGGTCTTGAGTCGGCTGAAGCTACAGAAGATGCAGCTCGCTTCGCACACGTTGGTCGCGTTGACGTGCACGTTGCGGTTGAAGAACGTCAGGTCCCCCCAGCGGCGCTCGCGCTCCCGGTTGGCGAGCGCGGCCAGCGCACCGAGATCGGGGGTCGTGAAGAGCCGCACGCCGTCGTCGAAGTCGAGGCGTTGACCGGCGTCGAGCCGCGCGCGGATGTCGCCGAGACCGGCGGCGTCGACGTGGGCGCGGGAGATTTCCGGCAAGTCAGCCAGCATCGGGGTCTCCAAGGCCGCTCCAGCGGCGCGACAGCTCGTTCTCGATCCCCACCCGGTCCAGGGCCCGCGACACCACCTGGTCGACGAGGTCGAGGATCGTCGAGGGGCGGTGGTAGAAGCCGGGCGCCGCGGGCATGACGATGGCGCCCGCCTCGGCGAGCTGGGTGAGGTTGCGGAGGTGAACCAGCGAAAGCGGGCTCTCGCGCACCACGAGCACCAGCGGACGTCGTTCCTTGAGCATCACGTCGGCCGCGCGGCCAACGAGGTCGGTGCTCAGGCCGTGCGCGATGCGCGCCGCGCTGCCGGTGGAGCACGGCACGACGAGCATCCCGTCGACCCGGGCGCTCCCCGAGGCGAAGGGCGCGGTGAAGTCGCCCGGATTCCAGGTGCGGAATCCGTACGCCGCGGGGTCGGTCCCCACCTCGTGCGCCCACACCAGCCGCGCCGTCCGGGTGAAGACGACGTCGACCTCGGCGTGGGCGTGGTCGCGGAGGAACTCGAGCGCGCGGGCGGCGTAGATCGCGCCGGACGCCCCGGTGACCCCGACGACGAGCCGCTTCATTCGCCCTTCCGCGCCACGACGAGGCTCGCGACGGGCGGGAAGAGCTCGCGTCCGGACGCCTGGGCAAACCCGGCGGCCACGCACATGCGCTCGAAGCCCTCACGGTCCGTCCACGCGCCCATGCTCTCCGCCAGGTAGCGGTAGGCCGCGGCGTCGCCCGAGACCACCCCGCCCACCAGCGGCAGGACCATCCGGTTGTAGGTGCCCGCCATCAGGCGCGCCAAGAACGTGCGCGGCTGGAAGAAGTCCACGACCACCAGGACGCCGCCCGGCCGGAGCACCCGCCACGCCTCGGCGAGCGCCCGCTCCGGCTCGGGCACGTTGCGGATCCCGAAGCCGGCAACGCACGCATCGAACGAAGCGTCGTCCAGCGGCATCTCGCGCGCATCGGCACACACCCGCCGCGCCGTGGGCGCCTTGTGCGCGCCCCGCTCGAGCATCGGTGCGCAGAAGTCGAGCGCGGTGAGCGAGCGTGCCTGCCCG
>SXOM01000025.1 GCA_005776735.1 Pseudomonadota bacterium | reverse complement strand
TGGCGTGGTCAAGCCGACCAAGGCCGAGATGGAAGAGATGATGCAGGCCAAGGACAACCAGCCGGAAGACCCGAACTCGATCTTCTTGCAAGCAGCGCCGACGCGGCGCCGCTGGACTTCGCCGACTCGGCCGGCCGCGCCGACTCGGTCGGCTTCGGCGCTTCGGCCGGCTTCGGCGTGGCGACCGGCTTCGGCGTTTCCCCCGGCTTCGACGCCCCGGCCGGCTTCGACGCGGTCGGTTCGGTGCTCTTCCGCTCGCCCTCGGGCGCGGGACGCTTCGGCTCCGGCGTCGCCACGGGCTTTCCCGACTTGTCGGTGGCCGGTTCGGTCTTCTTCGGGGCGGGCACGCGCTTCTTCTTCGCGGGCTTCTTCTTGTCCTCGGCCCAGGCACGGACTCCTTCGGCATCCGGGGGCGCCACCACCGGCGGCGCCAGCAGCCCCAGCGCGACGAGGACCGCGAAACGAAGCGCGAAACGAGTGGGCGTCTTCATGAACTTCCTCCTATCCGCACCGCGGCGCTGCAACCCGTCACCCACCGCCCGGATTCCACCGAGGCGGATAGCCTCGCGACCATGCGACCGCTCCCGCTGCTCCTCCTCTGCGCCGCCTGCGCCACCGGCGACACCGACCCCCGCGCCGACTCCGACGGTGCGCCCCCCGACGCCGACGGCGACGGTTCCCCCGACGCCGAAGACTGCGCCCCGGACGACGCCGCGGTGTTTCCCGGAGCCAAGGAGCTGCCGCGCGACGGCATCGACAACGACTGCGACGCCACCACCTGCGCCGCGGCGGGCTTTTCGGGAACCCCCAGCCCCCTCGCGCTCCCCGCCGCCTACGGCGACGACGGCGCCACCCCGTTCGACCAGGCGACCAGCTTCGCCTCGTGCGCCGACGCCACCCCCGCCCATGGCCTCTTCGACGTGAGCAACGACGGCCGCCCCGACCTGGTGGTCACGTTCTTGTGCGGCGACGACGAGGCCACCGGCGACACCCGCTGGTTGGTGCACGGTCGGGGCGACGGCGGCTTCAACGAGAGCCCGTTGGACTGGACCCTCCCCGACGACTACGGCGCGGAGGGCGCCGCCCCGTTCGCCAACCCCACCGCCGCGATGGTGTGCGGCGACGGCATCCCCGGCCACTTCCTCCGCGACCTCGACGCGGACGGCTACCTCGACCTGGTCGTCGGTGAGCTCTGCGGCGACCCCACGATCGGCTCCAGCATGTGGACCGTGCACCGCGGTGCCGCCGGCGGCTTTGAAACCACCGGCAGCGCGTGGGCCCTCCCGTCCGGCTACGGCGGCGAAGGGTACGCCCCGTTCACCGCCGCGAGCGCGAGCGCGAACTGCCTCAAGGGCATCCCTGCGTACACGCTCGCCGACGTCGATGGCGACACGCTTCCCGACCTCGTGGTCACCCAGGGTTGCACCGACGCCGCCCTCGGCAACGCCCGGTGGGACGCCCACCTCAACACCGGCGCCGGCTTCGGGCCCGCGACCGCGCTCGCGCTGCCTTCCGCCTACCAGACCGACGGTCGCACCCCGTTCCGGGCGACCAGCGCGGGCGCTTCGTGCGGCGAGAGCGTCCCCGGCCACGACGTCGCCGACGTCGACAGCGACGGGGTGCCCGACCTCGTCGTGACCGAGGCCTGCGATGGCGACACCACCGTCGGCGACACGATGTGGCGCGTCCACCGCGGCGGTGCGGCCGGGTTCGCCGACGAAGCGACCCCGTGGGCCCTCCCTGGCGAGTACGGCGCCGCCGGCACCACGCCGTTCTCCTCCACCGCCGATGTCGTCGACGGCGCCGACGACACGCCCGGCCACGTGGTGACCGACCTCGACCAGGACGGCTGGGCCGACCTGGTGGTGACCGAGCGGGTGGCCGACGCCACGCTCGGCGAGGGCCGCTGGGCCGTACATTTCGGCGCAGAGGGCGGCTTCGCCGCCGACGCGTGGGACTGGGCGCTGCCCGCAGGGCCGGGGGGCGCCCCGTGGGGAGCGACCCGCGACGCGGCCGACTGCAGCTCGGGCCGACCCGGTTGGGCGACGGTCGACCTGGACGGCGACACGATCGTCGAGCTGCTCGTCACCTCGGACTGTGCCGACCTCGCGCTCGGGGACACCCGCTGGGACGTGTACGCCCCGACCTGCGTTCCCTGATCGTACCGGGCACCGCGGTGCCGGACGGCCCCGGCCCGGCGAGCGGCCGGGCCTACGGCACCGCCCCCAGGCCCCCACATTCGAGCGGCGTGCCGTCGAGGGTGTAGAGGGCCACCCCCTCGGCTTCGGCCGCCGGCTCGCCGAGCACCGGGCGCAAGAGGCGCTTCACCCGCGGCCACAACGACTTCCCGAAGACGCTGTCGGCCCGGCCGACGTGGGTGCCCTCCAGGCGCGTGAGGTCGACCACGACGTAGCGGAAGCCGGCCGCGATCAGCGCGGCGCGATCGGCCTCGTCGAAGGTCGGGTCGCGCGTGAGCTGGAGCTCTCCGTAGTCGAGCAGCAGGTCGAGCAGGCCGTTGTCGGCCCGCAGCGCCACCGCCGAGGCGCTCCCGAACTGCGGGTTGCGCACCATCATGCCGCTGAGGAGCGGGTGGCCGTGGTGCGTCTGGAACCAGAGGTTGCGTTGGTCGGACAAGAACGGAAGATCGATGACCGCGCCGTCGGGCGCCGCGCGCAGGCACCGGAGCGGCGCGGGAACGTGGGCGTCCCACGTCGGGAGCGGGAGCTGTTCGGTCCGCCACACCTCCACGCCGACGCCGACCGCGGCCAAGAGCGGGAGCGGCGCCCATCCCCGCCAACGCCAGCTCCCGAGCCAGGGAACGGCCATCGCGAACGCGAGGTACACGCCGACGACCGCGCGTCCCGGCCACCACCACCGGCGGAGCACCTGCAACCGCGACACCGCTTCGACCCACGGCCGATTGACGACCCAGCCGTCGCCCCAGGCCACGATGGGACCGCTGGCGACGAGCGCCGCGACCACGAAGACGGCCATCGCCACCGCGAGCGAGACCCACGCCCGCGCCCGCGCCGCGAACGCCGCCGCGAGGACCGACGCGCCGAGGGCGGCGAACGACATCGTGGGGAACGCCGCGGCGAACGTAGGCTCCGGGTCGCCGGTGACCGAGCCCGAGACCCCCTTGAGCGGCGCGAGCACGTACAGGCCCGCCGCGTCCCCTTCGACGGTGCGCAGCGCGAGCGGGGCGAGCACGCCGGTGCCGTCGACGGCGAGCAGGCCGGGCACGCGCCCCCCGTCGAGGGCCTCGCCGACCATCACCAGCGCCGGCGCGACCAGGAGACCCGCCACCCCCGCCGCGAGCCCCAGCAGCGCCGCCGACCGCAGGCGCTCGGGCCGCAGCACGATCCGGGCGAGCCCGACCCCCAGCGCGAGCACCCCGACGAGCACCCCGGCATACCAGTACGTCCAGCCGCTCAACGCGACCGCGATCCCCGTGCCCACCGCGGTCCGGACGCGCTCCGCGCGCCAGGTGCCCGCCAACGCCAACGCGGGGAAGGCCAACCACGCCTGCGTGGGCCGCCCGCCCGCGAGCTCCTGGAGGACGAACGGGTTGAGCGCCAACACGAGGCCCCCGAGCCACCCCGGGCGGTCCGAGAACGCCCGTCCGAGCACCGACCCGCCGGCGAAATTGGAGGCGAGGAGCACCGCGATCCACAGGTTGTAGCCGGCCGCGTCGCCGAAGAGGCGCCGGAGCGGCCACGCACACAAGGCGTCGAAGAGGTTGCCGCCGGTGTGGCCGAAGACCTCCTTGCCGGTCGGGTAGAAGAGCAAGGTCGTGTGGGTGAGGTCCTCGCGCCCCGCCAGGACCTCGCCGAGGTACCAGAACCACCACTGCGTGCCGAACCCATCGACGTAACGGAGCCCCAATGCCCGTCCGGCGGGATCGGCGAGCACCGGCGCCAACACCAGGAGCACCACGCCGCAGCACAGCGCGAGCGGGAGCAGGCGCCGCATCAGATGGCACCCACCGCGAAGTGAAAGCGGTAGAGCGGCTCCTCGCGGTATTCGAGCGCCGCGGGGTTGAAGCCGAGGTCGACCTGCAACGGCCCGATCGGCGTGGCGCGCCGGATGCCGAAGCCCGTCCCGAAACGAACCGCCGGGTCCCCTCCCCGGGCCGCGGAGTCGGGGATCACGTCGGGGTCGATCCACCACACGTTTCCGGCGTCGGCAAAGAACGCAAGCTGCCACGAGCTCCAGTTGGCAAGTCCAAACGTGGAGAACGGCACGTTCACCTCGACCGTGCCGACCGCCATCGCGTCCCCACCGGTGGTGACCCACCGCCCGCCGCCGTTGCGCTGGCTGTAGTCCAAGAGCGGCGCGAGGGCCTCGGGCCAGTCCACGTGCTCGTCGCCGACGTAGTTGGCGGGGCCGACCTGGTCGATGTCGAAGCCGCGGAACGAGCCGCCGCCGCCGGCCCGGAAGCGGTCCTCGATGGGGAGGCTCGCGTCTTCGCTGGGGACCGCGGCCGCCCCCCCGCGCGCGCGCAGGACCAGCCCCACCCCGCCGACCGGGACGAGCTGGGTCCAGCTCCCGTCGACCTTGACGTAGGCGAGGTCGCTGAGGAGGTCGTCGTTGACCCGCACCGCGAGCGCACCGAGCCCGCCGCGGGTGGGGTTCACGAGGTCGTCGCGGAGGTCGAGCACAAAACTCGCTTCGATGCCGCTGGCCCACCGGCCGGCGCTCGGGAGGACCGGCTCGGGGTCGTCGGTGTCGACGATCTGGAGCTCGTCGGTCCACGCGTCGCCGGCCACGAGCACACCGGGGTCGACGTCGAGGAGGCGGCGGAGCTGCGCGCGGTAGCCGAGCTCGGCGGTCGCCCCCTTCCCCAGGCGGAGCCGCACGCCGATGCCGCCGCCGGACCGCTGCAAGCGCCACGTACGCTCCTGCTGCTCTTCGTTGAGGAGCACGTCGATGGACACGCGTTCGCCCTGCGTGGGCAGGTCGGGCGCCTCGTAGCGGAGCGCCGCCTTCCACTCGGGCGCCAACCAGTCGACCGTCCACCCGTCGCCCACCCAACCCACGCCGGCCTGGCCGTAGAGCGTGAGCCGGTGTGCCAGCCCCCACAGGTTGCGGTGGCCCGCCCGGGCGAAGACCGCGGCCCCGTTGTCGGTGGCGAGGCCCCCACCGACCTCGAAGGCGAGGTTCGGCTTCTCGGCGACGGTGATCACCACGTCCTTGACGCGGTCTTCGTCGCCCACCGGATCGACGCTCACCCGCGAGAAGACGCCGAGCTCGTACAAGCCGGCGCGCAGCGCCGCGAGCTCGGCGGGGGACACCGGGTCGCCCGGGTTGATCTCCACGGCCCGCTCGATGGTCGCCCGCCGGGTGCGGCTGTGCCCCCGCACGACCACCGAGCGCACCTGGACCACCGGACCCGGCGCCACCGCCACGGTCACGCGCACCTCGGTGCCGTCGGCGTTGGGGACCGACTGGACCTGGGCGTCGGCGTGCAGGAACCCCTGGGCCCGGTGCAGCTCGACCAGGCGACGGGCCCGGTCCGCGACGGTGTTGGGGTTGACGGGCTCGTCGAGCAGGTCGGCGAAGACGTCGTCAGGCACGACGCCCGGGACCGACCCCCGCACCTCGACCCCGCGGAGCACGGCGCGCGGCCCGGTCGTGAGCGCGTAGGTGAGCGTGACGTCGCGTCGCCGCCGGCCGGGGGCCGCCGGCGCCCACCCGGTGCGCTCCACCGAAACCCCGAGGTACCCCTGCGAACGGAGGAACTCCTCCAGCGCCGCCGCGGCACGATCGGCCACCTCGGGCGTGATGGTCTGCGGGGCGAAGGCCACCTTGGGGAGCACCTCCGCGGCCGACTCCTCGGTGGCCTGGCAGAGGAAACGCTCGACCCGGCGCCGGTCGGCCGCCACCGCGCGGGCCTCGCCCTCGTGGGGCGGGTCCACGTGACACCCGGAGATCCCGCCGCGGCTCGACGCGCCGATCTCGTCCGGGTCTACCGGCGCCCCGGTGTACCGCGCCGCGCGCACCGCGTAGCGGGGGCCGCGATCCCCGTCGATCTCGACGGCGACGCCGTCATCGCCCTCCTTCACGCGGACCTCGATGCGCGCGTCCATCCAGCCGGCGAGCGCGGCCTCTTCGCTGAGCCGCGCGCTCGCCTCGGTGGCGAAGTCGCGCGAGAGCCGCGCGCCCTGGTCGAGGCCCATCGTGGCCACGAGATCGGCCTCGGAGGGGAGCCGGGGCCGGTCGGTGGGGTCGGCGTGGCGCAGCGTCCACGGCCGCCGCTCCTCGATGAGGACCGACAGGCGGTCGCCCCCGTCCGGGTGGGGTGCGAGCTTGAGGTTCACGCGCGCTTCGGGCCACCAGGTTCGCCGCCAGCCGAGCACGCCGGACGGCCAGGCGTGCAGCCGCGTGGTCAGCGCCTCCTGCGCGGCGCGGAGCGCAGCGTCGGTCCACGGCCGCCCGACCCGGAGGCCGTGCCGGGCGAGCAGCGCCTGGGCTGCGTCCGCGGACAGGGCCGCATTCGGGCGGACCTTGATTTCGCGGACGAGCTGCGCGGCGCCTTCTTCCACCTGCACGACGAGGTGGACGTCGCCGTCGTCGTCGGCCTCGGCGCGCACGCTCGCGACCGCGGCCGGCCAACCGCGCGCCCGGTACACCGCCTCGACGCGCGCGGCGAGCCCGTCGGTCTCGGCGCGCGACCACGGGTTGCCGACGGCGACCCCGAGCTCGCCGAGCAGTGCAGCCGGGGCGAGCGCCCGGACCCCGGTGACGGTGGTGCGCACCAGCCGCGGGGCCGCCCACACCTGGTACTCGACCCGGACGCCGACCCCCATCTCTCCCCCAGGCAGCTCCACGGGCCAGGGCTCCACCCACGCTTCGACCTGCGAGAACTCCCCCGCGCGGAACAGGGTGGCGACGTCCTGCCGCAGCTCCATGGGCGTGAAGAGGCCGCCCTGGCGCAGTCGCAGGAGCGGGTCGAGGCTGTCGTCGCCGGTGCCGCCGCGGGGCGCCGACACCGAGACGTAGGCGACCACGCGCCCGGCGTACCCCAGGAGCTCCTCCGCCGCGGCCCCCGGCCCCGCCGGGCCGCCTTCGGGTACGGCCGCCGAGGGAGGGGGGTCGGCGAAGGCGAAGCTGGCCAGGAGCGCGATCAGTCGAGCTCCCAGCGGTACTTGAGCTCGGTTCCGATCGCCGCCCCGAAGTCGAGCGTGCGGCCCTCCTCCTGGCTGGTCGTGTAGACCGAGGCGTAGAGGCCGCGGGTGAGTTGCCGCTCGACCGCCAGGTACAGGTCATAGTCGGCGAGGTCGAGCTCGCCGGTCGCGGTGACCCCGAAGAAATCCTTCTCGGCGACCACCCGCCAGTTTCCGTCGAGCGTGGGCGTGCCGCGGGCGCTGATGCCGCTCACGAGGTTCCACCGGTCGACGAGCTGGGCGGGCGTGGCCACCTGCGCCGCGAGGAGGTCGGTGGCCTGGGCGGCCAACGCGATGGCGGCCATCCCACCGTACTGCTCGAACTCTTCGCGTGTCATGCCGAACAGCAGCAACGTATTGATGTCGGCCTGGGAGAGGTAGGGGTCGGAGGTGGTGGTGGTGCTCCAGTCCGAGAACGGCCCGGTCACCGAGTAGTACACGTGGTAGTCCTGCTCCCGCCCGCTGATGTCCGACTCGAGCTGGATGTCGAGGTCCGGGTCGAACGTGTACGGGTCGAGGAACCGGAGCGTGGCCCGCGCGACCTCGAAGTCGCGGTCCTGGAGGTACATGTGCCCGCCGGGGACGACCTCCACGGTGCCGACCATGCCGGGCCGGGCGGTGTCACCGACGACGCGCAGCTCGGCCGACGCCACGGCGTCGGCGAGGTTGTTGCGCAGGCGCACGGTCTCCGCGGCGTGCACCGCGAGGTCCATCGAGAAGTAGTCCTCGCGCGCCTCGGATGCGCCGTCGGTGAGGCGGCTCGACTGCAGGGCCACGATGTTGCCCTCCCAGTCCACCCGGTCGCGGAAGACCATCTCCCGCGGCGTGATGTCGCCCGCCAACAACAGGTCGCCCACCTCGCCGTCGAAGCGGAGGTCGGCGTCGCCCCGCAACGACGGCAGGTAGTCGAAGTAGCGGATCTGGGCGTCCTCGAGGTGGGCCTGCAGGTCGAACGCGCTCGGCCACCACCCGTCGGCCGCGGCGATGGTGCCGCCGCCGTCGAGGCGACCACCCCCCACGACCGCGCGCACACCGCGCAGATCGTAGCCGCGCCCGTCGGCGTGCACCTGCGCCTCCAGCTCGCTGAAGGTGCCGGGGAAGTAATCGGTGCGGACCGTCGCCGCGCGGGTGCGCACGTCGATGGAGACCCCCGTCGGGCCGGCGTTGGTGCCGAACGCGAGGTCGACGGTCGCGACGCCGTCGCTCTGGAGCAGGCCGGGCGCGAAGGCGCGGGCGAGGTCGAGGTCGACCTGGCCACCGCCGCGGAAGTTCGCGCGGCCGTCGGCGGTGGTCCACCCCTCCAACGCCACGCGGGTCGTCCCGTCGACCAGCGACAGCCCCGGCACCTGCAACGACGTGCCGTGCAGCGCGAGCACCCACTCCTCCGGATTGCGGAGGTCGTGCCGGCCCCAGGCCACGCGCACCTTGGAGAAGCGCGCGTCGAGGTCGACCGGGGTGGGATCGTCGCCGAAGCTCCCCGCCAGGTCCACCTCGCCGGTGATCGTCGCGGTGACCGGGCTGCCGTCGGCGCCGTCGGGGTAGAAGACGTGGAGCGGCAGCTCGTGCAGGCGCGCGTGCACGTCGTACGGCTGCTCGCCGTACAAATGCAGGTTTCCACGGAGCAACGCCGCGTCGCCCAGGAGGCGTCCCGTCCACGCCAGGGCACCGCCGGGCGCGGTGCTGAACTCCACCACGCTGTCGTCGACGTTGCGCCGGTTCACCTGCGCACGTTGGACCACCAGCCGCCCCGCCGGCTCCCAATCGGTGAGCGTGCCCCCGATCCGCACGTCGGCGACGAGCTCACCGTGGACGTCGACCGGGTTGCCCGCGAGGACGTCGAGGGCCTCCAGCCGCAGCCCGTCGGTCAGGACCTCCAGGTTCATGGCGTACAAGCGGCCGACGCTCCCCCGGACCAGCACGGAGCCGACCTCGCGGCGGAGCGTCAGGTCGTCGATGGCGAGGATGCCGTCGTCCATCCACGCCGTCGCTTCGCCGGAGTCGAACTTCTCGCCGTAGACCTGGGCATCGTCGACCTCGAGGTGAACCTCGCCGCTGAGGCGCGTCGGCGCTCCGTGCAACAGTGCGCTCCCGCGCACCGCGCCGTCAACCCCGGGCAGGTCCACGAAGATCCCCGTCAGGTCGGCCACCCGCCCCTCGGGGACCACCAGTTGCGTGTCCATCCACATCCCGTCGTCGGCGAAGACCAGGGAGTAGTTCCCGACGTAGGTGGTGCTCGGCGCATCGGGGGGGCCGAAACGGCCGTGGATCCCGGTGAAATCGAGGCGGCCGAGGTCACTCTCGAGGTGGGCCACGAGGTGGTCGCCGAGCGGCAGGTCCAGGACACGAGGGTCGGCCACCACGAGCTCCGCCTCGGCGTACAACGCGTCGAAGCGCCCCTCGAGCGTGCCCTCCACGCGCGCAGCGCCGCCGAGGCCCGCGCCCCCGAGCGGTTGCAGCCAGCCGAGGTCGAGGTCGCGCAGCTCGGTGCGGAGCCGCAGCGGTCCGTAGCTCTCGAACCCGATGTCGGCGTAGGCCACGCCGTGTCCGGGCCCGAAGCGGACGTCGTCCGCGTCAAGGACGATGTGGCGCCCGTCGAGGGCCAGCGTGCCCAGCACCCGGCCGCGCGGCACCTCCAGCATCACGTCGTCCCGGCTGTCGTAGGGGCCGTTGCGGACGACCAGGTCGTGGCCGAGCACCTCGAAGGGGCCGGTCAGTCGGAAGGGGTCGAGCGTACCCGTGACGTTGGCCTCGACGTCGGCTTCGAAGTCGACCCACGGGTCGGTGAACCCGCCCGTCTGCCGCAGCACCCGGCCCAGGTGCACCCCCTCGGCCAGCACCGACGCCTCGAGCGTGAGCGCGTCGGTGTCGACCACCGCCCGGACGTCCACGCTGCCTTCGCCCCAGTCGAGCTCCAACTTCTCGGCGGTGAGCACGCCCGCCTCCCAGCGGAGCGGCCCGACGATCTCGCCGAGGCGCAGCGCCGCGGGGGCATCCGCCGAGTCGACGCGCCACAGGACGAGGTTCTGGGTGCGCAGCGCACCGGTGACCACCGGCGCCTGCACCGACCCGCCGACGCCGAGGTCGAGGTCGACCACCCCGTCGACGTAACGGCGGGGGTCGTCGGCGTTGGTGGTGAACGCCGGCAGCCCGACGCGCAGGGACAGATCGGCCACCAACGGCCCGCGGTCGTCGAGCTTGACGGCGCCGTCGAGGTGCAGGTGTTCGAAGAGCACGTCGAGGTCGGGCGCGTCCACCCCGTGCGGGCTGACGCGGACATGTTTGAACCGCGTGGGGCTGGACCGCTCGTGGATGGTCCCCGCGTCGACCCGCAGCTCGTGGAACGAGAGGTCGAGCGCACCGTCGGCCTCGGGCGCGACGTCGAGGTCGCTCAGCTCCACCCGGAGGTCCTGGCCCTCGACGAGCAGGTGGCCGTCGATGACCACGAGCTCGTGCCACGGGACCGACTCGGGGGCGGGAGCATCCGAGCGGCGGGCGTCGCGGAACTCGCGGAGGCCGTCGGCGTCGAGGTGCAGGTGCGCGCTCGGCGAGTCGACCGTGAGCCGGACCAGGCCCGGCACCCAGCCGACGAAGCCGAACGCCGCGACCACGCGACGGGCGCCGAGGATGCGCTGCCCGTCGGTGCGGCCGGCCACGACCACGCCGTCGAGGGCCACTTCGGGCGGGAAGTACTCGACGGACACGCCGCCGACCGTCACCTCTTCGCCGAGCGCCGCCTCGGCCAACGACTGCACCGTCGTGCCCGCGATCCGGGCGGCGAGGTCGGTCTTGAGCGCGACGCCGATCGCGATGGCCACCGCGAGCGGGAACAACCACCAGCGGCGGGGCCGGCGTCGGGTGCGGGGGCGGGCGGGCTTCTGGGACACGTCGCTTGCCCATATGGGACACCGCGATTACATGCACGTGCGATGCGGGTGTAGCTCAGTTGGTAGAGCGCGAGCTTCCCAAGCTCGTTGTCGAGGGTTCGACTCCCTTCACCCGCTCCACTTCAATCGGGTCGCCGTGCCGAACCGGGGCCGCCGAAGCCCGGGGGCACAGGGGCGCCAGCTCGGCGCCGCACTCCGAACCACCGTCGCAGGCGCAACGATCCTCGGCCGCCCCGCGGACGGACGGTGACGGTCGTTGCGCCTGCGGCCGTGGTGCGAAGTGACCACGGCCGATGGCGCCCCCGACCTCCCTACTTGCGGCCCATCTCGACGTCGAGCTCGATCTTGACCTCGTCGCCGAGGATGTAGCCGCCGCCGTCGAGCGCGCTGTTGTAGACGATACCGAAGTCCTTGCGGTTGAGCGTCCCGGTGGCGTGGGTGCCGACCTTGAAGTTGCCCCACGGGTCCTTGTACTCCTTGCTGAAGGTGTCCACGTGCAGGGTCACCTCCTTGGTGACGCCGTGGAGCGTGAGGTCGCCGACCACGTCGAAACCCGTGGGCGTCACGTTCTTCACCGCCTTGGAGGCGAACTTGAGCGTGGGGAACTTCACCGCGTCGAAGAAGTCGGGCGAGCGGAGGTGCTCGTCGCGCTTGGCATCGCGGGTGTCGACGCTGGTGGCCGCGATCTCGGCGGTGATGCGGGTGGCGGCGACGTTGGCGGGGTCGTACTCCACCTTGCCGCTGACCGTGCCGAACTCGCCGCGCACGGTGCTGACCATCATGTGGGTGATGCCGAAGCCGACGCGCGTGTGGCTCGCGTCGATGTCGTAGGAGGCGGCGAACGCCGAAGAAGCGAGAAGAAGAAGCGCGTTGAACATGGTTCCCTCTGGGGTGCGGGGATCGTAAGGGCGAGAGCTGCGTGGACAAGTCCGAGATTGATGCTCAATACGCAACAGTCCGACGCCGGGGCGGCGGGATAGCCGGGGCCGATGCTGCACGACATCGTGGCCGGGACCGACGACCCGGGCGTGAAGGAAGAGGGCCAGACCGCGACGCGCCCCAAGGTCGAACGCCCGAAGATGTACAAGGTGATCCTCCACAACGACGACTACACCACCATGGAGTTCGTCATCGAGGTGCTCATCGGCGTGTTCCGCAAGAGCCGGATCGAAGCGGCCCGCATCATGCTGAGCGTGCACAACTCCGGAAAGGGTGTCGCGGGGGTGTACACCCGCGAGATCGCCGAAGCCAAGGCCGGCCAGGCCCTCGACCTCGCACGAACCCGTGCCTATCCGCTGTTGGTGACGACGGAGCCCGAGTGACCCTCTCGCGTGAGCTGACCATCGCCCTGTCCCTGGCGCTCGACGAAGCCCGGGAACGAGGGCACGAATTCATCACCCTCGAGCACGTCCTGTACGCGCTGTTGACCGATCCCAGCTCCGCCGAGGCCCTCGAGGCCTGCGGGGTGGACCTCAAGAAGCTCGAGAAGGCGCTCGACGCGTTCTTCGGCGGGCAGGAGAAGGTCGAGCTCGGGGACGACGAGCCGGTGCAGACCGAAGCGTTCCGTCGTTGCCTCAACCGGGCGGCGCTCCACGTGCAGTCCAGCGGCAAGACCGAGATCCGCGGGCCCAACGTGCTCGTCGCGCTCTTCGAGGAGAAGGACAGCCACGCGGTGCACATGCTGCGCGAGCAGGGCGTCGAGAAGCTCGACGTCACCTCGTTCATCGCGCATGGGCGCCGCAAGGTGCCCGCCACGCGGCCCACCCAGGGCGCGGGCGCGGAGACCGGGGAGTCCGCCCCGATCAAGGACCCGCTCGGGCAGTTCTGCGTCAACCTCAACGAGAAGGCCAAGAACGGGAAGATCGACCCGCTCATCGGCCGCGGCCCCGAGCTCGAGCGCACGATCCAGGTGCTCGCGCGCCGCCGCAAGAACAATCCGCTGTACCTGGGCGACGCGGGCGTCGGCTAGACGGCGATCGTCGAGGGACTGGCCCTGGCCATCCACGAGGGTCGGGTGCCCGACCTGCTCAAGCCGTGCACCATCTGGGCCCTGGACATGGGCTCGGTGGTCGCCGGAACCCGCTACCGCGGCGACTTCGAGGAGCGCGTGAAGGCCGTGGTCGACGCGCTGATCGCGAGCCCCGACGCGATCCTGTTCATCGAC
>SXOM01000218.1 GCA_005776735.1 Pseudomonadota bacterium | reverse complement strand
GCGGCGCCACCTCGGCGGCGCTCGCGACCTCGACCCGCTCGCCGGGGCGCCACGGCCCGGAGACCAGCGCCCAGTCCCCGAAGCGCGGCGCGTCGGCCGGGGCGGCGGTCGCCGGCGCCAGGACCCCGTCGCGCACAAAACGCAACGACCACGCGGGGGCCGGAGCCTCGGTCGTGCAGGCGGCGCCGAGCCCCGCGACCAGGACGGCCACGGGCAAGAACGGTCGTTGCGCCTGCGGGGGCCGGACGGGGCGGGGACGGTCGATGGCGCCCGGATGGATCACGTGCCCTCCTGCCATGGCGGGCTGTTCCAGTCGAGGCCCGTGTAGTCTTCGCACGTGGCGTCCTCGGCGGTGAACCGGGCCTCGCGCGCGGTGCACTCGGCGTCGACGTCGCCGGTGCGGCCGGCGTCGGCCTCGAGCGCGCGCATCTGGAACGCCCAGGTGGTGCACGCGTCGAGGAAGCCGGCCTCGTCGGTGTAGCCGGCGGCCGACCAGTCCGCGCCCCAGTCGGTCAGGCAGCCGCCGTAGAGCGCGGCGGCGCCTTCGCACATGGGGGTGCACGGGTCGGGGTCGGCCGCGCAGGCGAGGAGGAGCCAGAGCACTAGTAGAACGCGATGCTCGAAGGGGCGAACTGCAGGTCGGAGTGCCACACCTCCGACCCCGGTGCGCACGTCAGCGCGTCGACGGTGAGGATGCCGCCTTGCGACTCGGGGTCGGTCCAGCTCTGGCGGGCGGAGATCCACACCTCGCCGCCTTCGCCCGCGACCGCGCCGGCGAGGTAGCTGGTGGTCGAGAACAGCTCGGTCGTCGTGCCGGTGCCGACGTCCCAGCACCACGCGGTGTACGCGCTCGCCGCGTCCTGGGTGAGGAGCAGGCCGTGGGTCTTGTCGACCATCGCCACGTCGGTGATGTTCTCGCCGAGGGTGCCTTCGGCGAGGAGCGGCGCGCCGAGGCCGGTCGCGGGGTCGAACCAGGCGACGATGCCGTCGAGCATCAGGTTGTACTCGTCGTCGTAGTAGACGCCGGTACGAACGTAGAAGCCAGCTTCTCCGGGTACTTCGTGCAACGAGGGGTTGGGGCCCACCTCCCAGTGGGCGTCGAGGGTGCCCGCGGTGCAGCCCACCGCGGCCACCAGGCCGCCGTTGGCGACCCAGCCGTTGTCCTGGTCGAGCTGCTGGACGGCGACGAAGAGGGTGTCGTCCTGCTCCACCATCTCGGCGATCTCGGGGATGCCGTCGCTGTCGGCCAGCGAGCTGAGGTCGACGACGCCGCTGAGCAGCCAGCTCGCGGGGTCGTAGCGCTCGAGCGCGTCCTGGCCGTACAGCGAGACGAACGCGCTGCCGCCGCACACGTGCACGTCGTAGGGGTTGCCGCCGTCCCCCACCGAGAACTCGGCCACCGGCTCGGACCAAGCGCCGGGCGTGTACACCCGCACCAGGTCGTACCCGAAGCGGCCGAGCACGAAGAGGTGGCCCGCCTCGGCGACCACGCCGACGTCGGAGGGGAGGGTCGTGAGCCCGTCGTGGACCGTGCCGTCGTCGAGATCGACGGTGGCGAGCACCGCGGCCGAGTAGTCGTCGGCGACGGTCGCCACCACGGCGGTGGTGTAGTCGACGGCCGTGCTGCCGGTGTCGCCGGTGTCGCCGGTGTCGCCGGTGTGGGCGGCGGTGTCGCCGGAGTCGGTGTCGACGACGGGCGGGCAGGCGAAGAAGAGGGTGACGAGAATCATGCGGACTCCAGGAAGTGCGGATGGTTCAGAGATTCCAGCTCACGTTGACCATGAAGGTGCGGCCGGGCAGCGGGTAGCCGGCGAAGTCGGTCACGGCGGTGACCACGCGGGCCGGGTCGTCGGGGTCGGCCGGGTTGCGGGGCACGACCTCGGTGACGGTGTCGGCGAGGTTGAGGACGTCGACCGACACCGTCGGCCAGCGCTCGGTGGGCCGGGTGGCCACCCACGCGCCGTGCAGGGTGCGGGGGGCGCTCTGGTAGAGGTTGGCCGCGTCCCAGTAGTTCGGCGAGGTGTAGGTGAAGCGGTACCCGACGCGGAGGCGCTCCTGCCAGTGCACGCTCACCGCTTCGTCGATGCTCAGCGGCGGGGTGCGGGGCAGCTCGCGGTTGGCGGACCGCGAACCTTCGGTGAGGTTGCGGCTGAGCTGCCAGGTGAGGCTCGCCGACTGGTCGAGCCACCCGAGCACGTGCAGGTCGACGGCGGCCTCGACGCCCTGCACCCAGGTCTCCCCGAAGTTGACCGGCGTGAACGAACGTTGGCTGTTCTGCAACCACACGATGCGGTCCTCGCTCAAGAGCCAGAATGCGCCGAGCTCGGCGCTCCCGGTGACCGGCGCGCGGTCGGGGAGCGTGGCGCGCGCGCCGACGTCGAACTGCCAGCCGGTCTCGGGCCGCAGCTCGCTGTTGCCCTCGAGCGTGGCGTGGTTGCCGAACAGCTCCACCAGGTCGGGCGGCCGCAGGTAGTGGCCGGCGTTGGCCTTGAGCGCGAGCGCGGGGAGGGGACGGACGAGCACCCCCAGCCGCGGGTCGACGCTGCCGACGAAGGGCTCGGCCCCCGGCGACACGCCGTCCTGGGTGGTGGAGGTGGTCCCGAGCTCGCGGTTGTCCAGCGCCGAGAGCTGGAGCACGGGCGAGAGGGTGAGCCGCTCGCGGAACAGGCGCACGTCGGCCCCGATGGCGACGCTGCCGGCGAGGCGTGCGCGGGGTGGGGCGTCGTCGCCGCCCTTGGGGTCGGACACCTCGACCCCTTCCCAGCGCCCGCCGACGCTCGCGCTCGGCTGCAACCACGCGGTCGGCGCCCACGACGCGGAGGCGCGGACGCCGACGGTGTCGAGCTGATCGTGCTCCAAGCGCGGCGTGCCGTCGAGCTCGCCGTCGGGGTCGTCGAGCGCCTCGTCACGGCGAAGGTGCCAGGCGCTGACCTCGCCGACCCACGACGGACCGCACACCTCGGCGCGCGCCACCGCGAGGTTGCGCCCGGTGCGCATGCGGGCGGTCGACGCGGGGAGGTTGGCGCTCCCCGGGAGGCCTTCGTCGCGCCACAGTGGGGCGTCGGCGAGCGTCACCCTCCAGTCGCCGACCACGAGCCGCCCGCGTGCGACCGCGGAGAGCTGGAGCTTGTCGTTGTTGTCGCGAGTGCGGAAGTGGTCGTCGGTGAGGTTGTAGAGCGTGGCGTTGTCGTCGAAGTAGCGGAGGTCGCCCCGGGTGCTGAATGCCTCTGCGAAGGCCTGCCCGTCGAGGTTTCCGCGGCGACCGGCGGCGCTCGCGTGGGCGCGGCCGGTGTCCCAGCTCCCGTACGCCAGCGACACGCGGCCGCCCTCGGCCTCGCCCGGGACGAGGTTGATGACCCCGCCGAGCGGCGCTGCGCCGAAGCGGACCGGCGCGTTCCCTCGCCACACCTCGATGCGCTCGAACGCGCCGAGCGGCAGCTCGGCGAGGTTGACCACCGCGGCGCCGTCGGGGTTGAGCGGCACGCCGTCGAGGAACACCTCGACCTGGCGGAGGCTCGAGCCCCGGAGGCTCACCGCCGCGAAGTCGCCGAGGCCGCCCATCCGGTGCACGGTGGTGCCGGCCGCGCCCTCGACGACCGAGGCGACGTCGGCCGAAGCGGGCGTGGCGGGCCCCGGGACCAGGACCGTGACGGCCGCGCTGGTGGTGCTCGGATCGGGGCCGCGGGGCGCCCGCTCCTCGACCACCACCGTGTCCGAAGCGGGCTCGGCGGCGAAGGCGGCGGTGAGGAGCACGAGACCGGGCAGGGGGACTCCGGGGGGAGCCCGATGCAGGGGCGTCGCGCGGACCTCCCGCCAGGGAGGCCAGAGCGGACGCGGGATCCCGGCACCGGGGATGGGGCGCGGGGCCCCGAGCGTCCACCCCACGATCCGGTCTCCCGGCTCACGGTCGTCGTTCCCGCCGCCTTCCCAGTTTCCCAGTGGCGATTGGCGGGACTTGACCGTTCACGGTTGCGGCCCAGCGCCGGGTTTTCACCGGCTTCCCGACGACCGTGGGTTGGTTGCCGCGGATGTAGCTCCGAGGGGGAGATCGTGCAAGGGGGGCGTGGGGATGGGCCCGCGCCGCGACCGTCCCGAAGCGCGGCGAGGCCGGCGCGCGGTCCGCGGGGCGGGGCGACGGCGGCCGCCGGGAGGTCAGAAGTAGAAGGTGAGCGCCACGGCGCTGTGGGGGGAGAAGCCGAAGCTGACGTACTGCTCGTACTCGGTCTCGGACTCGTAGTACACGGCGTTCACCACCGTGCCGGTGATGTCGGCGCCCGCAGAGATCCGCGGCGTGATCCAGTATTCCAGGCCGACGCCGACCTCGGCCGAGCCGCCGTAGTAGCGCGCGGTTTCGGGGGTTTGCTCCTCGAGCAGCGGCTGGGGTTGCTCCGTCAGCTCGCTCATCGCGGACCAGACCCCGACGATGCCGAGCAGGTCGATGCGATCGCGGTGCGCCAGGCGTCCGCGGAGCTCGACGCCGAGCGAACCGCCGACGCTCGTGTACTCCTCGGTGGCGTCGTCGTTCTCCTCGTCCCCGCGCGGCCCGGCGCTCCGGGAGCTGCCGGAGGCGCGGACGCTCGGCGCCAGGGTGACGGCCTCGCTCAAGCGGAGCCGGAACGACACCGAGCTTCCGCCGACCAGGCCCGAGTCGAGCTCGAGGTCGGTCGCGGAGGTGGTGATCAGGTAGAAGCCCATCCCGAGCCCGAGGTGAACGCCCTGGAGCCGGGCATCGGGCGGAGGCGGTTCGACGGCCAACGCCGTCGCGACAAGGAGCGTGAACATGCGCGCGGGTATCGCGCTGCGATGCGGGCGGCGCACGGCGCGCGGGCGGCGGGCGAGCGGACAGGAGCGCGGCGACGAGGTCGAGCCATGCCGTTGGCGCGGGCACCGAGGGGGTCCAGCAGCGCGAGGTCGCGCCTGGAGTTCAAGCGTCTCGTCCCCGCCCCACGTGGGGCACGAGAAAATAGTTTTCGACCACTCCACGCCGATTTTCCCTTGGCGATCCGGGGTGGTCCGGGACCGGCGCGGGTCACCCCCCCAAACGCCCGGAGAGGCCCCCAGAACGCCTCCGACGGCCCCGGGGGTCTTCGCGCCCCTCCCGAGGGGGCCCCCGCGCATCCTGGAGGGGCGAATTCTGGACAAAAAGTCTCGTGATACGGGAACTTCATGCGAATCGAAGCTGCTACCCACCTCCATGAACGCCTCCTCGACACCCGCCGCGTCCACCGCCAGGCCGAGCACGAGCTCGCGGTCCTGCTGGCCGAGCTCGCCGACCGCCGCCTCTACGCCGAGCTCGGCTACGCCTCGGTCTTCGACTACGCCGACCGTGCGCTCGACATTCCGGCTCGGCAGGCGCGCGACCTGATCCTGATCGGCCGACACCTCCCCGAGCTCCCGGCGCTCGCCGCGGCGCTCGCCGCCGGCCAATTGGG
>SXOM01000217.1 GCA_005776735.1 Pseudomonadota bacterium | reverse complement strand
GTATCGTAGACCGGCTCCGTGCGGAATTTGGCGAGGTTGATCTCTAGGCTCGGCTTAACTTGATGGATGATCGACCGCTTCTTAATGAACGGCAAGTCAAAGCCCAGCCCGTTATGGGTGATAAAAAGCGACGGGCGGCTCACCGACAGCAAGGGCCGCACGGTCGACTTCAAGAACACCGTGCTCATCATGACCAGCAACATCGGCAGCCACCGGATCATGGAGCTGGCCAACGACCGCCCGAAGATGGAGGTCGAGGTCATGGCCGAGCTGCGCCGTGCGTTCAAGCCGGAGTTCCTCAACCGCATCGACGACATCACCATCTTCGACGCCCTGCGGCGCGAAGACATGGACAAGATCCTGGTCGTCCAGCTCCGGCGCGTGAAGAAGCTCCTCGCCGACCGCCAACTCCAGCTCGAGCTCACCGACGCGGCGATGACCGCGGTGGCCGAGGCGGGCTTCGACCCGACCTTCGGCGCCCGGCCGCTCAAGCGCGCCATCCAGACGCACCTGCTCAACCCGATGTCCAAGGCGATGGTGGCCGGCGGTTACGGCGCGGGCGACACGGTGAAGGTCGACGTGCAGGACGACCACATCACCTTCGAGCGCATTCCGGCGCCGCCGGAGCCCGAGGCGTAGGCCGCGATCTACTCGACGACGTCGAGCTCCCAGCGGTAATCCACCTGACCGGTGCCTGGGTCCCACTCGACGAACGCCACGGGGAGCCATCCCCCACCGTCGTCGACGAGCAGGGTGTGCGCGTGGCCCAGGTAGTCGGTGGCCAGGCCGTAGCCACGGAGCGTCCCCTCGGTGGGCGCGGTGGGGTCGATCCCGGCGAGGGCGCAGTCGTCGGTGAGCCCGACCGTGGCGGCGCCGAGCTCGACGTCGAACGCCCAGTCGCACGCCGCGCAGTCGTCGCGCACGGCGACCGACGCCAGCGGATAGGTGAGCTCACACGTCACCTCACCGAGGCCCCGGTCGGTGGTGACCCGCCAGGACTCGGTACCGACGAACACATCGCCGATGGTGGCGTGGCCGTCGCGGTGGACGAGCCACGCTTCGGGCCCGGAGGGCGGCCCGTCCTCGGTCCAGCCCGTGTCGTACAACGACGCGTACCAGCGGACCCGGTTCATGACCTTCTCCGACTCGGGGAACGACGCGGACCACCGCGCCCCACCGTCGGGGTAGCCGACCTCCCAGACCTGTCGGGGGTCGCCGAGCAGGAACAACACCCGGTCGTCGCCGACCAGCACCGCGTTTCCGCGGTTGCGGGAGACCAGGCGCTCCTCGCGCTCCAGGGACTCGCCGTACTGGAACGGGATCGACACCCGCATCGTCGCTTCGTCCACGATCAGCTCCGCCGCGCGGCCGTAGCCGAGGAGCGCGTCGCCGGCGTCGTCGTAGCGCTGCGGGAAGCCGTTGTCGTAGAGCAGCACGTGGGCGCGGCCGTCGGCGGCCTCCAGGAGCTCCAGTCCGTGCTGATGCACCAGCCACCGTTCGGCGGGCTGGACCACCGGCGCGGCAGCGTCGACGTCGTCGACGAGCTGCAGGTCGCCCTCGCGGCCCAGGCGCCACGCGAGCTCGTCGGTGTCCGGGTACAGCTTCACGATCCAATCCTGGTTGCGCAACGACACCAGGAAGTACGCGCGGCCGTCGGGGTCCTGGCCGTAGGCCAGGGCGTTGGCGTGCAGCCAGTCCTCGGTGTCGACGTCCCGGGTGCGGGCGTAGTCGAGGAGCGGCGAGCCGGGGACGCCGTCCCCCGACAGCCCGTGGAAGCTGTAGTCGTACAACAGCGTGCCGTCTTCGGGGTCGACCACCACCAACCCGTTGCCGCGGACCGACCGATCGACGTCCAACGGCTCCAGCGCGACCGTCAAGGTCGCGACCGCGCCCGCCCACGGCCCCGAGGTGATGGGCAGCAGCTCGTGCCCGTCGATCCACTGGTGCACGAACCGCGCGCCGTCGAGGTCGGAGACCGCGAGGGTGCGCACCGTGGCGCCGAAGTTGTCCAAAAACGTGATCGCGGCCGCCGAGTTGCCCGTCGTCGCCCAACCGCCCTCCGGCAGCGGTCGGGCCGAGCTCAGCTCGGTGTTGGCGGCGGTGCGGAGGGCGTGGCGGGGGGTGCCCCAGCGGTCCCAACACACGTAGCGGTAGCCGCTCGACTCGAGCTCCAGGTCGGTGCAGAACACCTCGTCATCGGTGTATTCGGCGGGATCGGCCGAAAACGTGGTCGTGCACGCCGGCCACTCGGCGGGCAACGGTTCGGTGGTCAAACGGAGGGGGTCGCTGGTCCACGGGTCGCCCACCGGATCGACCACGGCGCGGAAGCTCCACTCGCGCCCCGCCTCGAGCCCCATCACCTGCAGGCGCGTCGGTGTGGCCGCGCCGATCGTGGTCGTCGGCGTGGTGTGGTCGAACCCACCGTCCACCCCGTACTCGATGTACACACTCGCGGCGCGCGGCGAGGTGATCGTGGCCAACGCCGCGAAGGGATTGTCGGGATTCAGCGCGATCTCGAACTCGGGGTCGCCGAGCGCGGCGGTGTCGCTGTCGACGGCGGAGTCGGTGTCGCTGTCGGAGTCGCCCTCGGGGACGGACTCGCTGGCCGGCGAAGCGCACGCGGCGAGCACGGCGACGGAGGCGACGAGGGGCAGGCGGAAGCTCACCCGGGCAAGGTAGCGCATGGGGGGCGGCGGGGGGAACCCCGGGGGAGGGCGCGCCGCGACCGTCCCGAGCTCGATCGAGGCCGGCGCGCGCCCCGCGGCGGCGTGCGGCGCGCGCATCGCCGCGGACCGGCCGCCGGACCCGGCCCGACGTGCGGCCGGTCGCGGGCCGGGCCCCGGACGTTCACGGTCGCGGCGCGTCCGCCAGCGTCGTGTACCCGAACACCGTCCCCAACGCGGTGTTGAGGCGGAAGTCCACGCTCCCGTCCGGCGCCACGCGGTCCATCTGGCCGGCCAGGGAGAACGCCACCCAGGTGCTCCCGTCGGCGAGCCGCGCGACGTCGCCGAGGACGAAGCTCGCGGCGCCGGTGTCGGGAACGTACGTCCACGTGGTCGTCGCCGTGGCTTGTACGTCGTCGAGGACCAGCTCCAGGGCGCGGCTCTTGCCGTCGGCGCCGTCGTTGTCGAACACCAACAACCGGTCGTCCCAGCGGTGGAACTGGTGCGCGTGCCGCCAGGTGTCGCCCACCATCGTGTACTCCGACGCGTCGCCGCCGACGATGGGTCCGCACCCGCCGCTCTCCCCGTCGACCCGCACGATGCTCGAGAGGTTGCGTAGGCCGACGAGGTAGTCGCCATCGGCCTCGTCGAGGGCGTTGGCCCACGTCCAGCCGAGCTGGGGGTCGTTGCTCGGGTGGAGCGCCGGATCGAAGCAGTCCCAGGTGCTCCACGTGCGCGCCCAGGTGCCGTCCGTCTCGACGCGCACCAGCGCGTTGCCGAGGACCGATTCGCCGTCGGTGCCCGCGCGCGTCTCGGCGGCGAGGGCCACCACCGCGCCATCGCCCTCGACCACGAAGTCCTGCCCGAGGTCCGGGACGGGGGTCTCGACCACCGTCGCACCGTCCCACGACACCGTCACCACCGCGCTCGCCGCGGAGTCGGGGCCCCCGAGGTCGCCGCGGGTGTAGACCACGCCGGTCCCGTCGGGCAACGGGCGGGCGCGCACCGGCTCGAGCCCGCTCTCGTCGAAGTGGTACCAGACCACCTCGCCGCGCGGCGACAACCCGACGGCCGCGTACACCGAGCCGAGGAGGGTGGTCGTGATCCACGCGCCGGCGTCGTTGCCCACCACTGTGGGCGGGCTGATGGCGGGGACGGGGCCCGTGCTCCAGGTGCCGGACGCGAGCTCGGCGCCGGCTTCGTCGTCGATGCGCCACCACGCCTCGGTGTTGCCCGGCAGACCCACCAGGACCTCCTCGTGCGCGACGGCGCCGGTGTGCTCGAGGGGCCGGATCAGCTCGACGTCGCCATGCCCGTAGCGCACCTGGGTGCGCGCGGCGGGCTCGGTCGTGTAGGTGAGCGTGCCGACCGTGGCCACGGCGGCCGCGGGGGTGAGCGTCGCCGCTACCTGCACGCCGTCGGCGGCGGGGTCGACGCAGGCGGCGAGCGTGGCGAGGGCGAAGAACGGCGGACGGAGGGGCACCGGGGCAGGGTAGCCCAGGCCGGCGTCGACGGAAACAACTCGAAGCGGCCGTTCGCGGGCGGCGGGCCGGACCCCTACCTGAAGCCGACATTGTACCCCACAGCCGAGCGGTCATCCAACCGGTGAGTGGTCTCAACTCGACGTCCTCATTCCGCTTGAAATCAGTAGTGTTGGCGCCAGTCCAGTATCCAGTCGGGAATAGCGTCACTCACGAGTTCGGCACGGACCGCCCGCCGGCCCCGGCCCGGCCCCCCGGTCCGGTCGCGGGGCGGGCCCACCCGCTCCGCGCTCCCCGCTGCGATATGCCCGCCGCATGATCCGCACCGCCCGCCTCGTGATGCGGCCCGCGCGCGCCGACGACGTGGCGCCGATGCACGCGGTCTTGTCGCACCCGGTCGCCATGCGGTACTGGTCGACCGCCCCGCACCAGGAGGTCGCCGAGACCGAAGCGTGGATCGCCTCGATGATCGGCGCCCACGCGCGCGGCGAGAGCGCGGACGACTGCATCCTGGAGCTGGACGGGCGCGTGATCGGGAAGGCCGGCTTCTGGCGCGACCCCGAGCTCGGGTACATCCTGCACCCCGACGTGCACGGGCGCGGGCTGATGCAGGAGGCCTTGTCGGCGTTGCTGGACCGCGCGTTCTCGATGCGCCGGCTCCCCCGCGCCACGGCCGACGTCGACCCGCGCAACGCGGCCAGCCGCCGCCTGCTCGAGCGGCTCGGGTTCGTGCAGACGGGGTCGGCGCGCGCCACGTTCAACGTGGGCGGGCAGTGGTGCGACAGCGTGTTCTACGCGCTCGATGCCGCCGCCTGGTGGCGGAGGGCACGATGAGCCGCCCCTGGCGCCTGGCCACCGGCGTCGCCGCGGTGGTGGGCGTCCTCGCCGGGTGCGCACCGCGGGCCGTCCCGCCTGCCGCGCCCGCCGCCGCGGCGCCCTCGGGGCTCACGCGCGAGCTGTGGACCGACCAGCCGTTTGCGCAGCGGCTCCCGCGTACCGCCGCCGACCTGGTGGTCCACTACGGCGGCGAGAACCATGGGTCCCTCGAGCCGTGCGGGTGCCCGAAGCGGCCGCGCGGCGCGCTCGCCGCGTTCGTCGGGTACGCCGAGGCCGCGGTGCGCGCGGCGCCGTCGCCGAGTGTCCGGGTGCACGCCGGCTACTGGCTCGAAGACGCGGTCGACTACGCCGGGGTGCCGCGCCCCCACGTCGAGGTCCAGGACCTCTGGGCCATGCGCGGCCTGGCCGCTGCGAACTTCGACGCGCTCAACGTCACCGACCACGACGTCGCCGGGCTGGTGCGCGTGCCCGCCGATCCGACGTTGCCCCTGGTGAGCGCGCACATCTCGGGTCCGGGGGTCCGTCGGTTTGTCGTGGTCGAGCGCGGGGGCCTCCGCGTCGGCATCACCGGAGTGAGCGGCGAGGCGCCGTCGATGGCGGACACCTCGGCGTTTCCGCGCGCGCCGATCGACGCGGCGATCCCGGTCCTGGCGGAGCTGGTGACGCGCACCGACGTGGTGATCCTGCTCGCGTGGAAGGCCAACGACGCGGTGCGCGAGCTGGTGGACGCGGTACCCGGCGTCGACGTCGTCATCGACGCAGGGCTCTACGCCGACGCGCAGCGGCCCGTGCTCCGGCAGGACACCGCGTGGACCTTCAGCACCTGGCAGCTCGTGCGCGCCGGAGAGCTGCGGCTGCACCTCGACGGCGGGCGCGTGCTCGGCGGGGTGGACCGCCAGGTGGACCTCGACGACGCCGTCCCCGTCGACGCGACGGTCTTGCGCATCGCGGCGGAGGCGCGGCGGGAGATCGATCGGGCGCAACGGGCGTTGTACGGCGAGTGACTCAGCCCAGGCGGCGGGCGATCTCGTCGGGTTCGAGGTTCCAGCCGACGATCACCGGGGTGCCGCTGCGCTCGACGATGGGACGCTTGAGCAGCATGGCGTCGGCCGCGAAGGCCTCGGTCCACCGGGCGTCGCTCCAGCCTTCCTTCTCGGGGCCGAGCGCGCGGTAGCTGCCGCCCGAGGTGTTGCGCATCGCGCGGGCGCCGAACTCCGCGACCCAGGCTTCGATCTGCGCCCGCGTGGGCGGCGCCTCGCGCAGGTCGACGAACTGGTAGGCGCGGCCGGCCTCGGCGAGGGCGGCGCGCGCCTTCTTCACCGTGCCACACGAGGGGATTCCGTAGACGGTCAGCATGGTTGTGCCGGTAACAAGATACCGGCGCGGATGTCCCGACCCTCTGCGACCGACCCGCTCGCCGGCCGCGGCCCCACCGCCCTGGCCGCCGCCTCCGTGTTCCGCGACGACGTGCTCCGGGGGCGGGTGGCGCTGGTCACCGGCGGGGGCACCGGCATCGGGGTGGCCACCGCCCGCCAGCTCGGGCGGATGGGCGCCGAGGTGGTGATCGCCTCGCGGAAGGAGTCCAACGTCGGGCCGGCCGCGCGCGGGCTCGGCGCCGAGCTCGGCCGCGACGTGCTCGGCGTGGTCTGCGACGTCCGCGACCGCGACGCCATCGACCGGCTCGTCGGCGCCACGCTGGAGCGCTTCGGTCGCATCGACGTGGTGGTCAACAACGGCGGCGGGCAGTTCTTCTCGCCCGCCGAGGGCATCACCCCGCGCGGGTGGGACGCGGTGGTCGCGACCAACCTCACCGGCCAGTGGGCGGTCACCCAGGCGGTGGCCAAGGCGTGGATGCTCGACCACGGCGGCGCGGTGGTGAACGTCACCATGCTGAGTCGGCGGGGATTCCCGGGAATGGCACACTCGGTCGCCGCGCGCGCCGGGGTCGAGGCGCTGACCCGCACACTCGCCGTCGAGTGGGCGGGCCGGGGTGTGCGCGTGAACTGCGTGGCGCCGGGCCTCGTCGCCAGCTCGGGCATGCGCAACTACCCCGAGGGCCTGCTCGACCTGCAGGAGCTGCAGCGCCACGTCCCCCACAAGCGGTTCGCCGCCGCCGAGGAGATCGCCGCCGCCATCGCGTTCCTCGCTTCACCGGCCGCGGCGTTCGTCACCGGCCAGGTGCTCACCGTCGACGGCGGCCAGTCCTTGTGGGGCGACCACTGGCCGGTGCCGGACCCCGAGACCGACCCGGCGGTGGTGGTTCCGCGCGAGTGGTGGGAGGGCGAGGAGGAGGGGTGAACGAGGGCGGAGGTCGGGAGGGGGGCGCGCCGCGACCGTCCCGAGCTCGATCGGGGCCGGCGCGCGCCCCGCGGCCGGCGCGCGGGGGCGGGC
>SXOM01000216.1 GCA_005776735.1 Pseudomonadota bacterium | reverse complement strand
TCTGGATCAGCCGCCGCGTCGCGCAGCCCCTGGCGGCCGCCGCCCAGGAGCTGGGTGATGCCGGCGCTCGCGGCGCCGCGCTGGCACGACCGCGCCTCCCGCGCGAGGCGGTCGGACTCGGCCCGCAGGCCGAGCAGCTCGCCGCGGGGTTGCCAGGCGCCGAGCGCTGCGCCGACCACGAAGGCCAGCGCGCCGATCAGGAAGGTACGGCCCATCTTCCGGGTCTAATCCGCGGTGCGCCGCGCGATGCGCATCGGGACGTTTCCAGACGAGCGGACGGTCGCGGCGCATCGCCCGGATCATTGTGATCAAACAACCTGCGCTTTTGGGAAATGATCGCCGATCACGAACTTTTTTTCGTAGCGAGGCTTGACGTGCCAATAGCGAAATGTGACCCTGTAGGGACCTACCCCGCTGGTCTCTGTCCTCTCCCCGCTGCGCTGGTCCCCATGATCCCCGAGTTCCTGAAGAATCCTCCGCTGGGAAAGCCGTGGTTGCTGTATGGCTTCCTCGGTACCAGCCTCGTGCTCAACCTCACCCTCGCCTTGCGCGACGGGGATGCGCCGGCGCCCGAGGTGGCCCCGGCGGCGGTCGCGGTGGCCGAGGCCCCTGCGGCCGACCCCAACGCGGCCATCCCGCCGGAGCTGGTACCGGCGTTGCCCGAGCCGCTGGGCGTGACCCGGCGGGCCGGCACCAACGTGTATTCGGCGCCGGTACAGAGCTCGTTGTCGGCGGCGTTCCAGGGCGCGCCGAGCAAGTCGCCGGCGGCGCTGAGCGCGGTGTACTCCCGGCTCTTCGTGTGGGACGTGGATGTGCGTCGTGACCTGCACAAGGGCGACCGCGTCGACGTGTTGTTCGAGGAGAACGACGGCGTGGAGCCGTTGGTGCTCGCGGCGCGCCTGACGCTCAACCCTGGGGCGGCGGGTGAGCGCGTGGTCGACGCGTACCGGTACCAGGCGCAGGGCGATCGGTTCCCGAGCTTCTGGGCGAGCGACGGCACCGAGGTTCCGCGCCGGCTGATCGACGGTCCGCTCGCGGACTACGAGCAGATCACCAGCCTGTTGAAAGACCGGCCGACCCACGAGGGCATGGACTTCAAGACGCCGATCGGCTCCGAGATCCTGGCGCCGCGGGCCGGGAAGGTGCTCCGGGTGAACTGGAACCACGCGGCGAACGGCAACTGCGTCGAGCTGCGGTTCTCGGACGGCGCGACGGCGAAGTTCCTGCACCTCAACGAGAACCTGGTGAAGGAAGGCCAGACGGTCACCGCGGGCGAGGTGATCGCGCGGTCGGGGAACACCGGCCGGAGCACGGGGCCGCACCTGCACTACCAGATCGAGAAGGCGGGTCGGACGGTCGATCCGGTGGACTACCACGGGACGCTGCGCCGGAAGCTGCCGCCGGAGCTGATGGCGGACTTCGCCGCCAAGGCGAAGGAGCTGTCGGCGCAGCTCGACACGCAGGTGGCGTCGGCGGCTCCGACGCCCTGAGGGGAGGCGGGAGGCGGGACACCTCCTTCGCCGCGTGGCGCCCGAGCGTAGTCCTCGACCTGGTCGACGTCGCCCACCTCGTAGGCGGAGGCGACCCGTTCGCGGTGGTCTTTGGCGCAGGCGGTACGTCCAGGAGTTCGAGTACCGCCTCACCTCAGACGTCTTGTCCCCGCCCCACGTGGGGCACGAGCGAGTTGCCCACGGGGCGGGTGTCGCGCGTCGCCACCGGCCGGGGCCGGGGCCCCCGGCCTCCGCCGCCACGCTCACCGCCGTCGCGGGTCGCCTCCCGCCGAGTCGCCTCCGCCGCCACGCTCACCGGCGTCGCGGGTCGCCTCCCGCCGAGTCGCCTCCGCCGCCACGCTCACCGCCGCCGCGGGTCGCCACCGGCCGAGTCGCCTCCGCCGCCACGCTCACCGCCGCCGTGCCGGTGCACCGCCGCTGCCGGGCTCACCAAGTCCGCTCGAAGTTCGACGTCGCCACGCTCACCGACCGGCGTCGGTGCAGCCAGCCCCTCGCGGTTCGGCGTGCCCCCGTTGTGCCAAACGCCTCCTCCGGTTGGCCGGTTCGGTGACGCGGCGGGTGACGGGTCGGGTGGAATTGGCCGAGCGGAGCGCCGGGTCGCCGCTTGCGGCGAACTGGCGGGGGAGCGAGCGCCAATTTCACCCGGCCCGGCAGGACCCGGGGCTGACCTCGTCCCTCCCCCGCCACGCCAGGCGTTTGGCCCCCCGCCCACGCCGACCCGCGACCCGGGGCGCCGCGTCGTGCCCGACGCCCGCCTCACCCCGCCGCCGCCACCAACACCGCGAGCGACGTCGCGAGCGCCCGCTCGCCGAGGGCGTCGGGGCGGACGCGGCCGAGGTCGTGGACCTGGACGCTGCGGCGCTGGGTCTCGGGGAGGGGAGGGTCGGCCAGGCGGGCTTCGGGCGTGTCTTCGGTGCGCAGGACGAACCACGGGGTCGTGCGGTCGAGCTCGGTGTCGAACGCGTCCTGCGAAGGGGGCGCGTCAGGGTCGAACGTTGCGCCCACGAACAAGAGCGCGCGGGTGCGGTCGCGCACGCCCGGTGCGTCGCGCAACGCCGCGAGCAGCGCGGCGCCGTGGGCTTGGGTGGCGAGGACGTAGCGGGTGCTCGCGGCGAGGTCGGGCAGCGCGAGCGCAGCGAGGTCGACGCGCTCCTGGTGGTGGGTGCGCACGCCGGGGAGCGTGGTCGGCGCCGGGCCGAACCACACCAGGCGCACATCGTCCAGGCGGCGATGCACCGCCTCGGCCACGGCCGGGGCACCCTCGGCCACCGCGTCCCACGTGCAGCCCGCACCGAGCCGGGCGACCGGGTCGTAGTCGGCGCCGAGGTCGTCGGGGTCGCCCGTGCCGTCGCCGCCGGGCGCGGGCGGGCCCGCCGGCAGCCGCGCGGCGAGGCGGTCCTTCCACTCGGGAACCCCCCCGCCGGCCGCCTCGACCTCTCCGCCCAGGAGCGTCGCCAGGACGGCCTGGTGGAACCGTGCCGGGTCCCACGCGGGGGGGCGCGGGCGCGCGACCCAGAGCGCCGCCGCCAAGAGCGCGCCGAAGACGACCCACAAGACGACGTCAGGGTTCACAGCTTGAAGCTCCACGCGGGGAGGGGCGTGCCCGACTCTTTGGCGCGGCGCGCGGCGAGGTGCAACGCGGTGTAGAGGGCGAGCCACTCCCAGAACGGCTTCTCGTCGATGCTGAACTCGACGAACGACCAGCAGAAGTAGCCGAACATGGCCGCCGGCATCGCCCACGCCAGACCCTCGGCCTCGGTGCCGCGCGTGTCGCGCACGGTCTGGAAGGCCATGCGCGCGACCACCACGATGAACGCCCCCAAGAGGAGCACGCCGACGACGCCGGTGTGCGCGATCTCGCCCCAGACGATCCCATGGGGGTACCGGTAGACCGAGTTGTACAGCCAGTCGCTGTACTTCTGCAGGTTCTCCACGTAGCCGCCGGGGCCGATGCCGAGGCCGTACGACTCGCGGAACATCCCCATGCAGGCCGACCAGTTCGCGCCGCGGATGTCGCGCTGGAACAAGAACGTGACGCCGCCGGAGATGCGGTTGAAGCCCTTCCCGATGTCGCCGAGGTTGGCGAGCGCGGCCACCGCAAAGGCGGCGCCGCCGGCGACCGCGAAGCGGGCGAACCACTTGCGCAAGAGGGGCTGCGCCATCGCCACGACGCCACCGGCGATGACGACCGAGCCTGCACCGCCGCGGCTACCGCTGGTCATCATCGCCAGGAAGACGAAGAGCGTGGCCAACAAGAGCGCGTAGCGCATCCACCCGCGCTTCTGGATGAGCGCGAACGCGGCGGTGGCCGGAACGACGAACGAGAGGTTCATGGCGAACCAGTTGGGCTGCTGGCCGAGGCCGGTCTCGCGGCCGCCACTCTCGGCGGCCTTCCACTGGGCCGCGAAGCTCGTGAGGCCGAGCGCGTCGCCGAAGATCGCGAGCATGCCGATGGTGACGCACGCGCCGATCCACCACCACAAGCACATCTTCACGTGGTCCCACGTGCGCACGAACGCGAGGATGACGCTTGCGGTCGCGAAGATGACCCCGAAGGTGATGATCTCCTTGGCGCCGTCGGAGAACTTGGTGCACCAGAAGAGGCCGAGGAAACGCCACCCCACGATGGCGAGCATCACCGCCTTCCACGGCCAGGGCCGCCACAGCGGCTCGCGGGAGAAGGCGGCGCGGAGCGCGAGCGCGACCAGCGCCAGGAGCAGGACCGGCTCGAACATGCCGATGCTGATCTTCCCGATGGTGAAGAACGAGAGCGTTCCGGTGGAGAGGAGGCGGGCCGACAACATCGCACCGACCGCCCAGAGCGGGTTGTCCAGCAGCAACATCGTCGCGAGAAAGCCGGCTGCAAGCACCGGCGGCACCTTCCAGTCGACCATGAAGGTGAGCAGCAACGACGTCTGCAGGCCCAGGAGCAGCGCCACCCGCAGGAGCAGGGCGGGTTCGAACAGCTCGCGGAGCCGGACCATCATGCGGCGCGGGCGTAGCGTCGGGGAGCGGCCCGTGTCAACTTGGCGGCATGCTCGCACTGATCGGCGCGGCCGTTGCCGCCACCCTCAAGGTCGGACCGACGGAGACCTACACCACCATCGAGGCCGCCGTCGCTGCGGCGGCCGACGGGGACACCATCTCGGTGGCCGCGGGGAGCTACAGCACCACGCTCGACCTGCGCGGCCGCGACCTCAACCTCGTCGGGTCGGCCGGTCCGTACTCCACCACGATCGTCAGCGCCGCCACGATCTACCTCGACGCTGGCAGCCTCGAAGGCTTCCGCATCGACTCGAGCGCCACCACTGCGATCTACGTCGACGCGGGCTCGCCGGTGATGCGCGAGCTGGTGGTCGACGCGCCGGTCACCAACGGCATCTGGATCGCCAACGGGAGCCCCATCATCGAGGAGTGCCTCGTCGTCGACTCGGGCAAGAGCAACGTGGTCTCCACCGGCGGTGAGCCCGATGTGCGGCGCACCGTCGCGGTCGACGCGGCCAAGTACAACTTCTACTTCAAGGGCACGCCGACGCTCACCAACTCGGTCTCGATCGGCTCGCCGGTCGGCGTCACCAGCGTCTCGGCCACCGGCACCTGGTCGCACAACGTGGTGCTCGGCGGCACCGACGCGCTCTACCTGGCCAACGACACGACGTTCACCAACGGCGTGTACGGCGACACCAGCTACGTCGTGGAGTGCAAGGGGGGCGAGCCCACGTTCGCGGGCGGGCTCGGGTTCGACACGTTCGCGGCGAAGGGCTGCGCCGCGACCGCGCTGGACGGACTCTCCGAAGGCGACCCCGGGTTTGCCGACTGGGCGCCGGGCGCGTCGTTGTACGAGATGGACCTGCACCCGGGCACCGGCTCCCCGCTCATCGACGCGGGCACGGGCCTCGACGTCGACGGCACGCAGGCCGACCTCGGCGTCTTCGGCGGCATCCAAGGGGCGTGGCGCGACCGCGACGGCGACGGGGTCCCGGTGGTGTTCGACTGCGACGATCACACCGCCTCCCGGTACCCGGGCGCGGTGGAGCGCGAAGACGGCGAAGACCAGGACTGCGACGGCCTCATCGACGAGGACGTGCCGGTCGACACCGGCGACACCGGGACCGACACGGGCGGGGACACCGGCGGGGACACCGGCGGGGACACCGGCACGAGCGCCGACATCGACCAGGACGGGTACAGCACGCCACTGGACTGCGGCGACCACAACGTCGCGACCTACCCGGGGGCCGTGGAGCTCCTCGACTCGGTCGACAACGACTGCGACGGGCGCGTGGACGAAGGCACCGCCGGGGGCGACGACGACGGCGACGGGTGGTCGGTCCTGGCCGGCGACTGCGACGACACCGACCCCGCGGTGAATCCCGGCGCCGAGGAGGTGCCCCGCAACGGCATCGCGGACGACTGCACGGGCGTGGACTCGGCGCCCAAACACCAGGACAACGACGACGACGGCTACCTCGACGACGAGGACTGCGACGACACCGATCCGAGCACCTACCCTGGCGCGCCCGACCCGACCGACGGCAAGGACGACGACTGCGACGGCCTGGCCGACGACGACGAGCTCAACGCCGACGCCGACGGGGACGGCGTCACGCCGGCGGAGGGCGACTGCGACGACCACGACACCAACTTCAGTCCGCGCGCGGTGGATGTCCCCGACGACTACGTCGACCAGGACTGCACCGGCGAGGACAACTACGACGTCGATCGCGACGGTCACGCGGCCCCGGCCAGCGGTGGCGAAGACTGCGACGACCTGTTGAGCACGAGCTACCCGGGCGCCGAGGAGAACTGTGTCGATGGCGTCGACAACGACTGCGACCTGGAGATCGACGAAGGTTGCGACGGCGACACGGGCGACGGCGGAGGGGACGACTGCGGGTGCGGCGCCGGCGGTGGTGCGGGCGCGCTTGCGGTTGCCGGTGCCCTCACCGCGGCAATTTTGCGGCGGCGTGTGATCAACTCTTGACAGCTACGCGACGATATGTTCAAATGCGTCCGTCTCCACGGGGCTCATCTCCGTGGAGCAGCCCACCGCAAGAGATTCGTTCTCGAGGAGACGTCCCATGTCCTTCATCAAGCCCCTGTTCGCCCTCGTCCTCGCCGTGTTCGTCGGCACCACCGTGGTTGCCTGCGGCAGCTCGACCGACACCGCCGCCGAGGAGTAGTCGGCGCGCCTTCGGGCGTACAGCTCCCCGGTCGCCGCAAGGTGGCCGGGGAGCTTCATTTTTGCATGACGTCGCCTGCTCCTAGCCGTCGCGCCCGCACGTTGGGCCTCGGCGCCGTCGTCGCCCTGGTGGGGGCCTGCGGGGCGTGGCGGTGCGCGGCGCGCCCGGTCCCGTTTCACGCCGCGGCGGTGACCGAGCGGCCGGCGGTGTCCGAGGGGCTGGTGCCCGACGCGCAGCTCGTGGCGCACCTGGCGGCGCCGGGGGCGGGG
>SXOM01000215.1 GCA_005776735.1 Pseudomonadota bacterium | reverse complement strand
GCCCGAGATGACATACGGCAGGCCCGCGATTTCCGGCATCGACAGGACGATGATGTCCTGGTTGATGACGAATTCCGCGAGCTGCAGGATGCCGTCGTTGTTCGCGTCACGGATGGTCAGCAGACCGCCCACTTGCGACCAGTTCTGCACCCAGGCCGGCAGGCTCGCGATCGGCTGCCCGATCACGTTCTGGTAGACCTCGAGCTTGCAGAACGCCGCATAGGCCCCGACGCGGTCGTCGCGGTGCTCGGCGCCGACGGCACCTCGCTCGGCGAGGCCACGACCGACGCGGCGGGCACGTGGGCGTGGCCGCTCCTCGGCGCGGAGCCGGAGGACAACACCCTCGCCATCCGGGTGAGCGCCGACGGCTACGGCCATGGCGACGCCAGCTACGCGGTGAGCCTCCTCAGCGCCGAGGTGGCCACGCTCGCGGCGGGGCCCGGCCAGACCTGGGACGCGGTACACCGGCCGCTGGCCTGTGTGCGCCTGGACGGCGCCGCCGACACCCCGCGGGCGGCCGGGCGGATCGTCGACGCCGACGGCGTGCCCGTCGGCGGCGTGGCGGGGGTGCTGCAGCGCGGCTGGGACGCGGCGGTGGGGGCGGCCGCCGAAGCGAGCTTCGTGACCGACACCGACGGCCGCTTCGACGTCGAGGTGGGCGACTCCGGCTTGTACACCGTGTACGTGGCCCCGTCCGGCGGCTGGGCCGGGGCCCGCTTCCCGGTGCTCACCGCCGTGGACAACGAAGCGGTGGTGGGCACGCTCGCCCCGCTGCAGGAGCCGGGCCGGCTGTACGCGGTGCTCCGCTGGGTCGGGAACCTCGACCTCGACCTGCACCTGACGGCGCCCGAGCGCGACGCCGACGCCATCGTCCCCAGCCAGCGCCTGCACGTGTGGGCCGACGAGCCCACCCACATCTCGCGCACCGACGACGAAGCGACCGCCGAGCTGCTCCGCACCTCGACCACCGGGAGCGGGCCCGAGGTGGTGGTGATCAACACCCCCGTCGGCGCGGGCGAGCTGCGGCTGTCGGTTCACGACCGCACCAACGCCGACGAAGGCGACAGCCCCACGCTCGGCGCGTCGCGCGCGCTGGTGCAGTGGTGGTACGGCGAGGACGTGGCGCGGTACGCGTGGGTCGACCCGCTCGCGCGCGCGACCACGTGGCGGCCGGTCGAGGTCGACACCCGCGGCGGCACGGTGTTCGCCGTGGAGGGCTACCGCTCCGGCGTCGACCCGACCGACCCCGACTCCTTCTGATCGCTCGACCACGCCCGTAGGAACCCGCTTCGTTCCACGAACTTCGCTTGCCGCGCGGCCGCGGTCGGATTAGACGCCGGCCGCCCTAGGGTCTGCCCCCTTCATGAGCTTGTGGTCCGCGCAGGTCGTCTCCGAGATTCGCCGCCTCCCTGGCGCCGATCACAGCTATCTCAAGCAGCTCTGCCAAGACGATGGCGCGGCGATGCGCGACGGCGTCCGCGAGATGGTGGCCCGCCTGGGCCCCCCGTTTGCCACGCGCGCCACCAACCTGCTCAGCTCGTTGGATAATCGTAGGTTCTTCCAGGGTTTTGCCGAGACGGTGGCGCTGAGCCTCCTCGCGCGGCGGGGATGGCGGCTGCGCGGGATGGTCGGCCACGGCCCGCGCCTGGAGGTCGAGTCGCCCGAAGGCGCCCCGTTCGTCCTCGGGGTCTTGTCGTTCTTGCACCAGACGCGGCCCGGCGGCGACGAGGTCACGCTCCGCCGCCTCGCGCAGTCGCTCTCCCGGGTGGCGTCGCGGCAGCGGTTCGTGGTGCTCGTCCGCCGGTGGTTGCCCCACGACCTCGACCCGGAGCCCGTGCGCCGCGCGCTGGAGTTGTGGCTTGCCCAGGTGGGCACCGGCAGTTGGGACGGCCGCTACGCCACCTACGAAGACGAGCGGGTGAGCCTGGAGTTCTGCCTCACCGGCGAGAAGGCACAGGGCGGCGAGGGGCCGCTCGCGTTCATCCTCGGTCCGTTCGCCGCCCACCGCGCGATGGAGGTGCTCGAGCCCCGCGTGGTCCGCGAGCTCGACCTGCACGTCGCCGGCCCCGCCCGCACCACGCCGCTCTTGTTGGCCGCCGTGTCCGACCAGCCGTGGTCGATCAACCACGGCTACCTGCGCGACTTCCTCTACGGCCGCCCGACGATCACCTGCAACGAACGGGGCGCGGAGTGCACCGAGTTCGGCGGCGCTCCCGGGCCGTGCGCGTTCCGCGATCCGCTCTACCAGGGCTTCTCGGGCATGTTGATGATCGACCGTGCGCCCGCGCGGCCGCTCGAGGTGCGCGCCCAGGCGTTGCTCAACCCGTGGGCCCGCGCCACGCTCACGCCCGAGCAGCTTGGGATTCGCACGTTCGCCGCGCCGCGGGGCACTGCGCCGCCGGTCTTGCGCTGGTACGTTGGCGACGGTGAGGCCCTGCCGCTCGGATGACCCCTAATCTTCAGCCTGTCGGCGTCGGTTGGATCGAAGTCATCACCGGATGTATGTTCTCGGGAAAGACCGAGGAGCTCATCCGGCGCCTTCGTCGTGCCCAATACGCCCGTCAGCGCGTGGTCGTGTTCAAGCCGGGCATCGACGCCCGCTACGCCGAGGACAGCGTGGGCTCCCACTCCGGCCAGCGCATGCGCAGCTTCCAGATCGAGCGCGCGGTCGAGATCCCCACGCTCGTGGGCGAGGCGCAGGTCGTCGGCATCGACGAGGCGCAGTTCCTCGGGCCCGACCTCGTCGGTGTGGTCGAGGAGCTCGCCAACCAGGGGCGCCGCGTGATCGTGGCGGGCCTGGACATGGACTACCAGGGTCGACCGTTCGAGCCGCTCCCGCAGCTCCTGGCGGTAAGCGAGTACATCACCAAGAACCTTGCGATCTGCATGGTGTGCGGCAACCCTGCCGACCGCAGCCAGCGCATCGTCGATCGCGACGCCCGCTTCCTGGTGGGCGAGACCGACGCGTACGAAGCCCGCTGCCGCCGCTGCTGGGACCCCAACAACTTCACCCCACGCCAGGAGCGGCTCGCGCTCGGCGAGAACCTGTCGGAGAGCTGATGGACGGCATCTACGAGCGCATCCCCTCCCCGGCCATGGGCCGCGAGATGCACGTCTGGCGCTACGGCTGGTGGGGCGCCCCGGTGATGGCGTTCCCGAGCGCCGCGGGTTTTGCGCACGAGTGGCAGAAGGAGGGCATGATCGACGCGCTCGATCCCCTCCTCCGCGCCGGCAAGATCAAGCTGTACTGCCCCGAGTCCAACGTGGCCGAGGCCTTCACCCGCAAGGACGAAGGCGGCGCCACGAAGATCGCGAAGCACCAGGCCTACGAACGCTTCATCCTGCAGACGATGGTGCCGATGATCCGTCGCGACTGCAACTTGCCGAACGCCCGCATCGGCGTGGTCGGGTGTTCGCTCGGGGGGCTCTACGCGGCCCTCTTCGCGCTCAAGCACCCCGACGTCTTCGACTACGCGCTGTGCATGAGCGGCCGCTACGAGATCACCCAGTTCCTCGGCGGCTACAGCGGCCCCGAGGTGTACTTCGACAACCCGCTCGCCTTCGTCCCCAACCTGTCCGGCGCAGCGCTGGAGCGCGTCCGGCGCACCCACCTCGCCATGGTCTGTGGCACCGGAAAGTGGGAAGAAGGCTGCATCGAAGAGACGATCGCGCTCTGCGACGCCTTCCGCGAAAAGGGCATCCCCCACCAGCGCGACATCTGGGGCAAGGACAGCGCCCACCACTGGTCATGGTGGAAGAAGCAGTGCCTCCTCCACCTTTCGCGGCGCTACAGCGTGTAGATGAAGGGCAGCACCGGCGCAGCCTCGGCGAACAGGATGAACGCCACCATCGCGACGAGCACGACGATGATCGGCGTCATCCACCACACCTTCTCGTGCACGAGGAAGTGCCAGAACTCGGCGACCAGGCCACGGGAAGACTGCGGGAGCTGGGGCTCGGGGGTCTCGCTCATGTCGGGAGCATAGCACCTGTCGGGGCGGCGCACCGCGACCGGCCGCTCGCCGGGCAACGACCGGCGTGCGCCGCGCGCGCGGGCCGGGCAAGACGCGGCGACCCGGGGCGCGGGTCGGCGTGTCGGAGTGGGGCGAAACGCTTGGCGGGGCGTTGAGGAGGACGAAGTCACCCCCGGGTCCTTCTATGAGGTGGCCGGTTGTGTCAAGGCACCATCGGTCCCCCTACGGCATTTTCTTGGGT
>SXOM01000214.1 GCA_005776735.1 Pseudomonadota bacterium | reverse complement strand
CGTGCCGAGCCGCGGCCACCGCCGCGCCAAGGGAGAAAAGGCCATGGCCGCCAACCACCGGCGCACGATCGTGTTCCAACGTTGGCCCCAGAACTCGCTGATCGTGCGGGACCGGATCGGCGCACGCTGGGTCGGCTCGACCTCGAGTCCCGTGAGCAGGTAGAGCGTGCGCGCGCTGCGGTCGACCCCCTCGAAGAACAGGTAGAAGCCGACCACGCCGACCACCCAGGTGAGCGCGGGCGTCGCCGGGTAGGCGGGGCGGACCACCGAGACCGCGGCGGCGGTGATGCCGACGCCCGTGAACAGGGCGAGCGTGCCGGTCGCGGCGAGGCGTACGTCGATGCGGGGAGAGACGCGCCGGGCGAGCCGCAGGTCCGGGATCGAAAGCGCGTGGACGAGACGATCCAGCGCCGGGCGGGCCGGACGTTCGCGCCACAGCTCGGCGGCGCGCATGAACAGCACCACGGAGAGCAGCGCAGTGGTGGCGGCGAGGGTGGTCTGACCGGGGCCCACGAGCCAAGGAACGGCGAGGAACGCGAGGATGGGGACGGCCGCGACCCGCCGGGGGGCGAAGGCCGCGGCGATCGCCGCGAACAGGAGCTGGGCCGGGACGGCGAGCGGAGCGAGCACGACCTCGCCGCTATCGCCGGGGCCAGCGCAGGACGAGGGGCGCGCGCCGAGCCGCCGACTACTTCGCGAGGTCCGCCAGCGCGGCTTCACCACCGTTGAACAGGTTCAGGTCGACCTGGCTCCCCACGCCGGCCACCTCGGCCTCCGCGCTGACCTGCCAGACCACCCACTCCGTCCAGCCGGTGGGCAGCGCCGGCTCGGTTTCGTCCCAATCCGACACCCAGAGCGGCACCTCGCCGAAGGTGTCGAGGTCGACGCAAGCCCGCCAGTAGTTGGCCGAGGTGTAGAGCAGCGCGGTGCGCCCGGTGCGGGCTTCGTATTCCCGGTTGAAGTCGCGAATCCAGTGCGCCAGCTCGGTGGGGGTCATGTCGTAGCAGTCGTCCCCGTCGTAGGGGTTCCACTCGAAGTCGAGCACGCCCGGCAGGGTGACGCCGTCGTCCGACCAGGCGCCACCGTGCTCGACGAACCACGCGGCCTGCTCCTCGGCGCCGCTGTAGGAGGGATTCCCGAAGTGGTAGGCGCCCCGGTACAGGCCCGCCGCGGCGGCGCCCGCCCACTGATCGGCGTACTCGTCGCTCTGGTAGTAGCTGCCTTCGGTCGCCTTGATGAAGACGAAGCGCACCCCGTCGGCGGCCGCAGCCTCCCAATCGATGCCGGGGTTCCAACCGGACACGTCGATGCCCGTGAGGGGGCCGGGGTCCCCGCTCTCGTCGGCGGTGTCGTCCCCGGTGTCCGGTTCCTGGCCGGTCTCGACACCGTTCCCCGGACGGGCGTGTCGCGGCGCACGGTCCTCGACGCTGTCCGCGGTGCAGGCGGCGAAGTGCCCGAGGAGGTAGAGCGTCATCGCGCGCCGCGTAGCCTGGAGCGCGTGGGTGTGGCGAATCCGCGGTCGTCGATCCCCGGGGCGATGCGCCGCGACCGTCCCGAGGCGCGGAGGGTCCGCTGCGCATCGCGGCGCCGACGTGCGCACACCGGATACGGCGCGGCATGCTCCGTATCCGCGCGTTCGCTCTCGCCGCTTCCGCGCTCACCGTCGCCGTGGGCCTTGCCTCCCGCACTCCCGGGCTCCCGAGGTTCGTCCACGCGTACGTGGGCGACACACTCTACGCCGTGCTCATCTACGCGCTGTTGCGCGCCGCGTTCCCGACGCGTCGGGTCGCGGTCGCCGCGGTCTCGGCCTGCTTCGCGATCGAGGCGTCGCAGGCGTGGCACCTGCCCGCGCTCGACGTGGTGCGCGCCACCCGGATCGGCGCGCTCGTGCTCGGCCGCGGTTTCGTCTGGAGCGACCTCGGCTGCTACGCCGTCGGCGTGGCAACTGCGGCGCTCGTGGAGCGGAGGCTGCGCCGCGCCGCGGCGGTCGGCGCGGCAGACCCCGGGTGAGCGAAGGGTGCGCGTTCACGGATCGAGCCAGAGCACCAGTCGCGTAGTGCCGCTGTCCGCAGCCTTCCAGATGCAGTGTGTCCCCTCCAGGTGGTCCGCCGGAATCGACAAGTCCGAGCCAATCCCGTACGTCCCGTACCGCGCGGAATAGTACGGGTAGTGGCCTGCGAATGGAAATCGAGCTGTAAACCAGCCGTTTTCGTCTGCGTGCGACGCTTCGTAGACATCCGGCGGCCCGTCGTTGGTGGGGTCCCAGTCGCCGGAATCCAGGTGGGGCCAAGGGCCGCCGGTGTCGTAGCACGCGTCCCAAGTGTTGTACTCCTCGAAGACCACCCACCCCGAGACACCTTCGCCCCCCGAGGCCAAGTCGCCCTCCATGAGCCGGCCGCAGACCGTGGCCCCAGTGTCGCACGGCCCCTCCGGGTCGCAGGCCCACAAGGGCGCGAGGAGCGCCGCCAGGCCGAACGCGGCGGAGCGCGGGCGCCACACGCTCAGGCCGACCACCCGGTGGCCCAGATGCGCACGCGGGCGACGGGGTTGGTGCCGCCGAGCTGCACCGCCACCTGCCCCAATCCGCCCAGCGGACCGGCCTGCACCTTCACGTCGCGGAAGGGCAGGAAGACAAGCGTGGTGAAGAGGCGCATGCGAAACTCGGCTACGGAGATTGTTGCACGACTTCCGCAGCTCTGCGCAGCAAATATGGGAAGCCCGCCGCGGGCCTGTCGGGCCGAAGACCTCCGCACCCCCCCGCCGCGGTGCGCGCCGGACCCCGTTCGCCTCGGGACGGTCGCGGCGCATCGCCCAACCCGCTCACACCTTGAAGTACCGCGCCTGCGGGTGGTGCAGCACGATCGCCGCGGTGGACTGCTCCGGGTGGAGCTGCTCGTCGGCGTCCATGGTCACCCCGATGCGGTCGGCGCCCAGCAGGCGGAGCAGGTGCTGCTGGTCGGCCATCTCGGGGCACGCCGGGTAGCCGTAGGCGTAGCGACAGCCGCGGTACCGCTTGTGGAACAGGTCGCCCAGGTCGCGGGCGTCGTCGGCCACGATGCCGAGCTCGGCGCGCATCTGCTTGTGCACGTACTCGGCGAGCGCCTCGGTGACCTCGACCCCCAGCCCGTGCAGGTACAGGTACTCGGTGTAGCGGTGGTCCGCGAACCACTCGCGCGCCACGTCGCTGGCGGCCTGACCGACGGTCACCACCTGCAGGCCCACGACGTCTTCGTCAGGGTGCACGAAGTCCGCGAGGCACAGGCCGGGGCTGCCGTCGGCGCGGCGCTGGCGCGGGAACGCCAGGCGCAGGTCGTGGTCCAGGAAGCGCACGCCGTCGCCGTCCTTGCGAGCGCGGAAGAAGCCGTACATCGCCTGCGGCTTGAGGATGCCCTCGCGCGCGGCGCGCTCGGCGAGGTCGACCAGGATGGGCTTGGCCACCGTGCGGAGCTGCTCGGCGTGCTCTTCGACGCTGAGGTTCTTCCGCAGGAAGCCCCACTGGAACTTGAAGAGCACGTCCTCGTTGATCCACGGCAACAGCGCCTTGACCGGCACCTCCACCTGCCGCGCGCCGAGCTCCGGCATCCGCGGGGCCGCCACGGCCTCGATCTGCACGGCGTCGCGCGGATCGTAGGGCAGCGGCCGTTCGCCGCGGGCGGGCAGGACCGGCGCGCCCTGGGCAGAGAGCTCGGCGGGCAGGGTGTCGTCCCACTCCCGCAGCTTGTCCATGAAGTAGAGCCCGGCGAAGGCGTCCTTGGCGTAGGCGACCTTGCGTCCGTAGGCCTGCGAACAGTCGTTCTCGACATACGCGCGGGTGAGCGCCGCGCCGCCGAGCACCACCGGCGTGGTCCAGCCCTGGCGCGCCATCTCCTCCAGGTTCTCCTTCATGATCACGGTGCTCTTGACCAACAGCCCGCTCATGCCGATGACGTCGGCGTCGCACTCCTTGGCCGCGCGCAGGATCTGGTCGAGCGGATGCTTGATCCCGAGGTTCACCACCCGGTAGCCGTTGTTGCTGAGGATGATGTCGACGTTGTTCT
>SXOM01000024.1 GCA_005776735.1 Pseudomonadota bacterium | reverse complement strand
GGCGCGACGGCCGCCGCGGAGACCCCCTCACGCGGGCCCGTCGCCGCCTGCGGGTCGTCGGCTTCCCACGCGGCGAGGACCCGGCCCAGGGGCCCCTCCGCCCCGAGGGGCGGCACCTCGGGGAGGCGCCGCACGAGCTCTGCGGCGTCGCCCAGGCGTGCGTCCGGATCGACGACGAGCAGCGTGCGGACGAGGTCGCGGAGCGCGACCGGTACCCCCTCCAGGTCTGGCCCCCGCTCCTGCGCCGCGAGCACCCGCTCCAGCGACGGCCCGGGGAACGGCCGCCGGCCCACGAGCAGCTCGTACAGCAGCACGCCGAGCGCCCACAGGTCCGCGCGGTGGTCCGAACGTTGGGCCGCGAGCTGCTCGGGCGCGGCGTAGCTCGGGGTGCCGAGCACCACGCCGGGCAGCGTGAGCGTCGACTCGCGGGTGTCGCGGACCAGGCCGAAGTCGACCACGCGGGGCACCACCCGCCCCCCGGACCGCTCCAGGAGCACGTTGGCGGGCTTCAGATCGCGGTGGCACAGGCCCTGGGCGTGTGCGTAGGCGACGGCCTCGGCGATGGCCCGGACCAGGCCGACCGCCTCGTGCACGCTCGGCCGGGCTTCCGCCAGCACCGCCTCGAGGGTGGGCCCCCGGACCAACGGCATCAAGAGCGCGGGGGTGCCGTTGACCGGCACCAGGTCGAGCACCGGGACGAGGTTCGGGTGGTCCAGGCGCGCCTGGCTCCGGGCTTCGCGCATGACCCGCCGGTGTACGGCCGGGGTGTCCCACGTGAGCACCTTCAGGGCGTAGGCAGTGCCGAGCTGTTGGTGGCGAACCTGCCACACCTGCGCCGTGCCCCCCCGTCCCAACATCCGTTCGACCACGAACCGCTCCACCACCACCCCCGGCTCGAGCGGCGTCGGCCCGGCCACGATCCGGCGCTGTGCGTCGGCGACCGCTTCCCCCACGAGGCCTTCGCCCGTGTCGGCGACGTCGTGGGACAGCAAGTCCTCGACGACGGCGCGCAACGCGGCGTCGTCGCCGCACGCCGCGCGCACCGCGGCGGGCTGCGCGTCGGGGCCGAGCTCACACACCGCCTCGAAGACGTGCTGGGCGCGCTGGAGCAGGGTCCGGTCCATCCGCGGCCAGCGTAGCAGATGTGGCCCGCGCGCCCGCCCGATATCGTAGGGGCGGTACGATCCCCTCCGGAGTGCCATGCGCGGCGCCCAGCTCCTCCCCCTCACGCTCTCCCTGGCCGCCGGCTGCATCGTCACCGACGAAGATCGTGCGTTGGCCTACGACCGTGACCACGACGGGCACGACGCGTTCGAGGTGGGGGGCGACGATTGCGACGACGGCGACCCCGACGTGTACCCCGCCGCCCCCGAGTCCTGCCTCGACGACCTCGACAGCGACTGCGACGGTCGGGGCTGCCCGGCCCGGCGCGACACGCTGCTGACCGTCGGCGCCCGGTGGGCCGCGGGGGCCGAGGGCGCCGCGCTCGGGCGCGACGTGGTCCTCGCCGACCTCGATGGCGACGGGCTCGCGGAGCTGGTGCTCGGCGAAGCGGGCGAAGGTGCCGCGTCGGGCCGCGTGCTCGTCACGGCCCTGCCGACCACCGCCGACCCCACCACCCAGGCGCGCGGCTGGTTCGCGGCCGACGACGGGGCCGGCCTGCGGGTGGGGACCCCTGGCGACCTCGACGGCGACGGCGACGCCGAGCTCGCCGTGGCGGCGACCGACGGCCCGGCCCAGGTGTGGCTCCTGGACGATCTGCGCGACGCCACCGCGCCCGCCGCCGCGGTGGCCCTCACGGTGACCGACGAAGGGTCCGGCGGTCCGGGCGGCCCCCCGGATCCGAGCGCCGTTCCGCAGCGGTTCGGCGGTGTGCGGGCGCTTGGCGATCGCGAGGGCGACGGTCGGGGCGAGTGGCTCCTCGCTTCGCCGGGGTACGCGGGCTTCGACGCCGACCGCGGCGCGGTCTTCCTGTTCGTCGGCACGCCGGCGCCCGGCGACGCGGCTGCGCTCGCGGTCGCCACGATCCACGGCGCCGCGTCCGGCGACGCGCTCGGGCTCTCGGACTTCGGTGGGGCGCCCGACCTCGACGGCGACGGCCTCGCGGACGCGTTGCTCGACGCGCCCGGCTACCGCCCCGACGAGCTCGGTGCCGACGGCGGCCCCGACACCTCCAACGGGGGCCTCTTCGGCTTCACCGGCGACCTCGCCGGCGTGTCGACGATCGACGACGCCGACCTGCGCATCGTGTCGCTCATCGGCACGGCGCGCATCCAGAGCGGCGGGCGCGCCGGTGACGTGGACGGCGACGGCTATGACGACCTGGGTGCGTTCCTCGGCGCGGGGGCGGGGGAGTTCTTGCTCTTCCGCGGGCCGATCGCCGGAACCCACTACCCCAACGACGCCGACGTACGGCTCATCGGCGGCCTGGGCGACACGCTGACCACCACCTTCGGTTCGGCGTGGTCGGGCGAGGTCGACGTGGACGGCGACGCCCGCGACGACGTGTTCGTCAGCGCGCCGCTGGAGGGGACGGCCGGCCTGGGCGCCGGCCCCGATCAGGCCGGCGCCACCTACCTGTTTCCCGGCCCGCTCTGGGGCGTGCAGAACCCCGACCACGCCGCCGCCCGTTGGGTCGGCGCGCTCCCCGGCGGCCAGCAGGGCCTCGCCCGCGCGGCCGACCTCGACGGCGACGGGGTGCTCGACCTGCTCGTGGGCGCGGACCAGGCGTGGCCCGACACCGCCGCCGCCGGCACGCCGGGCGCCCCCGGGGCGATCTTCCTCCTCTCGGCGGCGTTCTCGACCCTCTGACCCGCCCCCGCCCCCGCCGTCGCCACGCTCACCAAACCGCTCGAAGTTCGACATCACCACGCCCACCGACCTTGGGCCGGTGCAGCCCCCCCTCCTGTCGCATCCCCGCCGTCGGCCGGTTCACCGCCGTCGCCACGCTCACCAAAATACTGCTCGAAGTTCGACATCACCACGCCCACCGACCTTGGGCCGGTGCAGCCAGACCCTCGCGGTTCGGCGTCCCCCCGTTGTGCCAGACGCCTCCCCGCGTTGGCCGGTTCGGTGACGCGGCGGGTGACGGGTCGGGTGGAATTGGCCGAGCGTAGCGCGGGTTCGCTTGCGAATCCGCGGCGGAGCGAGCGCCAATTTCGCCCGGCCCGGCAGGACCCGGCGGTGACTTCGTTCTGCAGAACGTCGCGCCGTGCGTCTGCCCCCACCCGAGGACGCCGACCCGCGCCCCGGGTCGCCGCGTCTTGCCCGGCCCCGCTCGAAGTTCACTCCGGCCGCGGAATGCCGGTCGCGTGCTCCTGGGTGCCCCAGTAGTAGTCCAGGGTGCCGTCGATGAGCAGGTCGAGCCACCCCTCGATCTCGACGTTGTCCTCGTCGATCGGGCTCTCGATCTCGGTCCACGACGCGTTGTACCAGATCATCGTGCCGTCCAGCTCGTACCACAGCTCGATGGTGAACCCGACGACCAGCTCGGTGCTGAACGCGTCCGCCGGCATCACGCCCTCGGGGACCAGGCTCAGCTGCGCCAACACCCCGTCGTGCCAGCGATAGTCCTTGTGCATCCCGTAATCCACGGCGAAGCCGATCTCCGCCTTCACCACCTCGTTCCAGGTGTCGAGGCCGTCGCCGTCCAGGAACGCATCGGCGTTACCCCCGGTGATCTCGCGGGTCCACGTCTCGTAGCCCGGGTCGGGGAAGCTCTGGTCCTCCTCGGGGACGACCGCCGCGTACTGGGACAGCTCGCCGGCCATCTTCGCGAGCACGCCGCAGCCGGTGGTGTGTTCCCAGATCGCGGCGTCGGAGTGCTCGAACATCTCCACGTCCTCGGCCGAGAGGGCGTCGAAGTAGAAGCCGTGCGGCGTGTCGCTCACCTCGGCGTCGACCAGCTCGCGCAGGACCGCGATCTGCTCGCCCGCATCGTCTTCGTAGAAGTGTTGGAGCGCCAGGAGCGACTGCGATTCGATCGTGGGAGGCGCAACCTCGGCCTCCACGTCCGCACACGCCGCGCACAGCACCAGCATCAGGCCGAGGTGGGTCTTGGGCACCTGCCGAGGATAGCACCGAATCCCGGGCTTGTGGGCGGCGCCGCGCGACCGTCCCGAAGGCGGCCGGGGCCGCCCGGCGCCGCGCGCCGCGGGGCGAGGTTGCCGCCTTCGGGACGGTCGCGTCGCGGCGCCCCGAGGGGTGGGTCAGTCGTCGGACGCCGACAGGACCAGCGGCAGCTCGGCCTGCACGGGGGTGCCGCACCGGTCGGTCACCTGCGCGCGCATCACGACGGCGAGCCCGTCCAGGTACCCTTCGTCCTCTTCGTACAGCACCAGGCGGTCGCCGAGCACCTGGAACGAGCCGTCCAGGCCCTCGGTGAAGTGGTGCGGCAGCTCGCGGAAGCCGGCGATCTCCACGTCGCCGTCGAGGAGCACGAAGTCGACCAGGGGGGTGGCCGGATCGGCGAGGTTGTTCGAAGCCGGCTGCACGAGGTGGGTGGCCTGGAGGCTGCCGTAGACGTGCATGCCGCCCTGGGTCCCGTAGTCCCAGCCGACGGACTGATCCGCCTCGAGGGCCTCCCAGGCCGACTCGCCCGTGCCCAGCGTGAGCGTCGGGCCGGCCACCGCGGCCGCGGCGCACGCGGCCTCGACGTCTTCGCAACCGAGGAGCAGGAGGAGCGTGATCATGCGGGTGGCTCGGGGCAGGCGGTGGTGCGGACGGTTTGTCGTTGTACCGCGTCGAGGGCGGCGCCGTCGCCCCCACCGTACATCAGGTTGTCGGGACGTGGATCGTGCGCGAGCCCGAGGGCGTGACCGAGCTCGTGGGCGAGCACCCGGCCGGCGTCGGGGCGGCCGTGCAGCTCGGCGGCGGCCGCGAAGACCGACGGGGTCCACGGGGGCAGGTCGCGCAGGCCGGCGGGCAGCGGGGGTGCCCAGGGCGACAGCGCCACGCCGCGGAGGGTCCCGAGCGTGCGGGCGGCGACCGTGTGGGGGGCCGCGAGCGTGGGCACCACGACCAGCTCGACCCCGTCCCGGACGGGCGTGGCGATGGCGGTCACGGCGTCGGCCAGGGCGTCGGGAGCGTCGCCGGCGAGCGGGTCGCCGAGGTCGAAGGTGCGCGCCGTGCCCGCGTCGGGGACCAGCCGCAGGTCCAGGGTGGGGCCGGCGGCCACCAGGGCCGCGAGCAGCTCCGACGCGGTGGTTTCGGGCACCTCCTCGTCGCGGGCGACGTGGACGGCGAGCACGCAGCCATCGGCGGTGGCCACCCCCGGCGCGGGACCGAGCGGGGCGGCACAGCCCAAGAGCGCCAGGGTGATCACCGCAGCTCCACCACGGCGTCGGCGCTCGCGAGGTCGTAGATGGGCTGGGCGTCGGCGGCCGCGTTCTGGCCGAGCGCGCGGAGCAGGAACGGCGGGAACGGTCGCAGGCGCAGCCGCGCGGACACGGTGTAGGTGCCCTCGGCGAGCGTGTCGGTGGGCACCATCCAGCTCACCGCGCGGTGGTACTGCGGCGGAATGGCCGCGCTCCAGTGTTCGGACGCGAGCCACGGGAACAGGGTGGGCTCGCCCCAGGCGTCGACGAACGCCGACCCGAAGGTGACCAGGTCGGGGTCGCCGTACGGGTCGCTCGGGGACCAGTAGCCGCGCAGGTCGCCCTCCACCCCGAGCGTGCCCGACGCGTAGACGATCGTGCCTGCGTCGTCGGCAACCAGGAGCTCGACCCACAGCTCCCGAATGAACGTCGAGCCGGTGGGCAGGTTGTGGCCGTCGATGAGGTTGTGCACGTCGGCGGTGACCACCAACCGCTCGCCCACAGGGCTCGACGCGGGCACGATCAGGTCGACGGCAGCGATGTCGGTGAGCAGGGCCTCCACGCGCGCTTGCAGCTCGGGGTCGCCGGTGGGGTTGTCGAGGCCGACGAAGCGGTGGTCGTGACGGTCGCGCTCGGGGCCGCCCGTCGCGGCCGGCCCCCGGGTCGACGTCATGTGGCACCCCTGGCAGGGGGTGCCCTCGGCCTGGGACGGGGACTGCAACCACTCGGCGTAGGGCCGCTCGAGCTCGAGGCCGGTCGGCTCGGTCACGTCGTGACATCCCCCGCAGAGCTCGGCGTCGTCGAAGAGATCGCTGTAGGCCGACAGGTGTGCGGTGGTCGACGCGGCGTCGGCGATGGGCCCCTGCATCGGCGCCCCGGGGTCGAGCACGTGGCCGCTGTTGTAGGGCCGTTGGACGTCGGTCACGGTGTGGCAGGCGACGCAGGTGACCCCCTCCTGCACCACCGGGCTCAGCGCCGAGAACGAGAAGCCGGGGCCGATCTCGCCCGAGCGTACGCCGATGGCGCTGTGGCACTGCGTGCACACGCGGTCCTCGCGGCCGTCGGCGTGCCCCTGCCGCAGCCCGACCAGGGCCTGGAAGACGGGGTCGACGATCGCGTAGGCGTGCGTGGAGACCGCCCACTCTGCGACGTGATCGGGATGGCACTCGGCGCAGGTGTCCGAGGTGGGAAAGTCGCCGGCGTCGAGCGTGGGGGTGGCCGGCATCGACAGCGGGTCGGTGACCGTGCCGTCGCCAGAGTCGGCGGTGTCGGCGCTGTCCGGCCCGGCCGTGTCGCCGGTGTCTTCGGAGTCGCAGGCGGCGAGGACCAACCAGCAGAGGGTCATCGCGACTCCAGGAAGGTGAGGAGGTCGGCCTGGGCGTCGGCGTCGAGCAGGCGCCACGCGTCGCGAGAGGCGGTTGCTTCGCCGGCGTGGCGGTCGATCGCGTCGGCGAGGGTCTCGCTCGCCCCGTCGTGGAAGTAGGGCCCGGTCTCGGCGATGCCCCACAGCGGCGGCGTGCGGAACTCGGTCATCGAGGCGCTGCCCGACTCGATGCCCACGGCGCCTTCGTCGAGCAGCTCGTGCAGGAGGAGATCGCTGTAGAGCGGCACCGGGCCGAGGTCGCTCTCGAGCACGGGCACGTGGCAGAGGGCGCAGCCGACCTCGATGAAGCCGGCCTCACCGCGCGCTTCGGCCGCTTCGTCGACCCCGGGCGGGCGCGGCGGCGGGCCCAGGGTTCGGATGAAGTGCGCGAGGAACGCGCTGTCGACGTCGGTGAGCTCGGGGTCGGCGACGTCGTCGTTGTCGTAGAGACGCCCGAAACTCAGCCCCTCCTGGTAGGGGAGGGTCATGCCGAGCTCGGTGCCGACGGCGTCGCGCACGAACTCGTCCAGGGTGGGGACGTCGGCCTTCCAGCCGAAGCGGCCGAGGCGGCCGCCGTCGACCCGGCCCACGCGCCCGGTGATCCCGTCGGGGGTCACGGTGTCATCCGGGTCGGCCAGCGCTTCGATCGTCGTGTCGGGGACGGCCTCGACGAGGCCGAGGCCGAAGAGCGGGGGGCTGTTGCGGGACTCGTACACGTTGATCTCGGCCTGGGCGTCGATGCCGACGTCGCGCAGCGCGAGCTCGCGGTGCAGCACCGTCGTGCCGAGCGTGGGCACGATGAAGGCGTCGCCGGCGACGATCCCGTGCCGCATCACGTTCAGATCGCGCGGCCCCGAGCCGCCGATCACCGGGTCGAAGTGGCAGGCCCGGCAGGAGTCTCCGTTGTAGCGCGGGTTGCCGACGCCTTCGTCGAGCGAGAACTCGTGGTCGAACCGTTCGCGTGCGGCGGCGAACGTGAGCGTGTCCGCCTCGCTGAGCTCGGCCAGCGGCCCGCCCCACTCCCCCACCGCGGGCACCACAGCGTCGGGGGGCAACATGCCCGTCGAGGTCTGGCTGCGCCCGCCCAGCGAGCGGAGGAACTCGATCAGCTCGGCCTGTGCGGCGGGGGAGAGCGCCGTGTAGGCGTCGCGGGACGCCGTGGCCTCGCCGCCGTGGAGCACGATGGCGTCGTGCAGGCTGGGGGCGCGCCCGTCGTGCAGGTAGGGGCCCGAGGCGGCCACGCCCCAGAGCGGCATGGTGCGGAACTCGTCGGCGTCGGCGAACCCCATCACGATCCCGTCCTCGAGGTCGGCGCCCATGTTGTGCAGCAGCAGGTCGGAGTACACCGGCACCGGGCCGCGCGGCCCGTCCAGGCGGGGCGTGTGGCACCCGCCACAGCCCACCTCGTCGAAGGCGTCCCGGCCGCGGAGGGCGTCCCCCGCGGGCTCCTCGATCTCGGGCACCGCGAGCAGCATCGCGAAGCTGACGAGGTCGAAGAGGTCGGCGGTGGAGAGCTCGGGGTCGGGGATGTCGTCGGTGTCGACCAGCGGGCCGTCGGGGGCGGCGGCCTGCGCGACGTGGCCGAGGCCGGCGAAGGGGTCGGGCACCACCCAGCGCGGGCGGCCCGGGGGCATCCACCGCCCGACCGCCGTGGGGCGGCTCGAGTCGATGGGCAGCTCGGCGCGTTGGGCTTCGCTCAGGGGGTCGGTGGTCACGCCGGCGTGGTTGTTGAGCGGGCCGCGGATGAACGCCTCGATCGATGCGGTCTGCGCCTTCATCCCGAAGCGCCCCACGAACCCGCGGTCGTAGTTGGCGCGCCCGGAGATGCCGTCGCCGTCGGCGTCGTCGGGGTCGGCCCGGCTCAGGATCTCCTCGTCGTCGAGCTCGGCCAACAGGCCCATCCCATAGATGGGGATGCCGTTGCGCTGCGCGATGACGTTGTCGGTGTCGGGGAGATCGGGGCGCGCATCGTAGAGCGGCCCCTGGTAGTTCATGCGCACGACCCCCGACCCGTTCCCCGCCGACGTGCCGAAGAAGAAGCTGCCGTCGTCGAGCTCGCGCCCGGCGAGGAAGAAGTTGCGGTACAGGCCGGCCGAGCCCCCGGGGGTCGGCTTCTCGTGGCAGCTCGCGCAGAACGCGACGTTGAACCCGGGGCCGAGCCCGGTCGAGCTGTCGAACCGGCGGGTGGCGACCTCCTTGCCACGCTCGAATGTGGCCAACTGCGTGGCCGTGGCGGACGGCATCGGCTCGCCGAGCACCCCCATCACGCCCTCGGCGATCGCGCCGTGTCCGTCGGGCACCACCTCGCTGTCGCAGGCGGCCAGGGCCAGGAGCAGGCCGGCGCGGCTCACGGAGCACCCCGGCGGAGGAGGAACCCGCGGTACGGCGCGGTGAAGACGCCGCCCACGGCCCAGACCGCGTCGGCCCCGTCGGCCCAGATGGCGTGCACGTCGTCGGTGACGGCGACCGGGTCGCCGACCAGGGCGCCGTCGGCCAGATCGAGGGTGCCCGTGTAGCCGTAGATGCCGCCGACGAAGGCCAGGCCGTCCTGCACGTACACCGCGTTGAGGCCGGTCAGCGCGTCCGGCATCGTCGTGGTCCAGCCGCTCCCGTCCCACCGCGCGATGCGCCCGTTGCCGCGCCCGCCGACGGCGACCACGTCGTCGGCCGCTTCGCCCCACAACGAGACGAAGTCGTCGTTGGCCTTCTCGCCGCCGAAGTTCTCGATCCAGCGTGTGCCGTCCCAGCGCAGGACCAGCCCCAGGTCGCCGACCGCCCAGCTGTCGTCGCCGATCCCCCACACCTTGAAGAGGGCCACGCCGCCATGCAGGTTCTGGTCGGCCTCGATGGGGACCTCGGTGGCGGCGGCGCCGTCCCAGTGCAGGGAGAGCGGCCACGTCCCGGTGACCTCGCCGCCGACGAGCCACAGGTCGGTGCTGCTGGCGCCCCACACCCCCCACAGGTCCCGGTCGGTGCCGGACTCGAGCGCGGCCCAGGCGGCGCCGTCCCAGTGCACCAACGCGCCGGCGCGGCCCACCGCGTACACGTCGTCGGAGGCGAACCCGTACACCCACACCAAGAGGCCGGTGCCGCTGGGCACGGGCACGTCCGACCACGCGCTGCCGTCGTAGTGGCGGGTGGCGCCCCCGTCGGCATCGCCACCCACGATCCAGACGTCGTCGGGTCCGGTCCCCCACACGCCCGACCACGCGCGGGCGTCGTCGTCGTGCTCCACCGACCACACCACGCCGGGATCGGAGGTGTCTCCCGTGTCTTCGGTGTCGCAAGCCACCAACGTCGTCAGGTACAGGAGCGGAAGTGCGCGCACGGCGTTCGGGCCTCGCCGTCAACGTAGCAAAGCGGGTGCCAGCGGAGCGGCGCGCTCAGTCGGGCCGGGTGTCCAGCCCCGCGCACACCACCGCGAAGAGCACGGCCACCCACACCGCCAGCCCCGCACACCCGCCGATGATGATGTTCGGCCCGGCGCTGGACCACCACCGTCGCGTGACCGCGTGGAGGGCGAGCGTGGCGAAGGCCACGCCGAACATCGGGTAGGCCGGTACCATCAGGATGGTCCACACCCCGAGCATGTCGGTGAGCCCATCGCCCGCGTCGGGCTCGTACGTGGGGACGAAGATGCCGGTACAGCCCAGGCAGTAGACCAGCCCGATCCCGCCCCAGATCGCGACGTTCACCCCCGCCACCATGCCGGAGCCGGCCGAAGCCGGCGGGGCGGCGGGCGGCGTCGCGGACTCGAAACCGTAGGGGTCGTGGGACACCCGGCAATGTAGCGCCGTGGGTTATGCGGCGGGAATGCCCACCGAGATGGAAACCCTGATCGAGCGGATCGCCGAACGTGTGCGGGCCGAGATGTCCGCCGCCCAGACCATGAAGATCGTGCCGCCGCTGGCCGAGGTGCGGGGCACCTGGCAGGACCAGTCGGGTCTCGACGCCGCGCTCGGCGGGGCCGATCGGCTCGGCACCGACGGGCAGAGCCCCGAGTCGTCCCCGGGCGACGTCGCCCGGAAGATCGACCACACGCTGCTCAAGGCCGACGCCACGCGGGCCGACCACGTGAAGTTGTGCGAAGAGGCACGCAAGTTCCGCTTCGCCAGTGTGTGTGTGAACACCACCTGGGTGCCGCTCTGCAAGGGCCTGCTGCAGGGCGCGGGCGTCATGACGATCTGCGTGGTGGGCTTCCCGCTGGGCGCGGCCACCACGCGCGCCAAGGCCGCCGAAACGCGCGAGGCCATCGCCAACGGGGCCGACGAGATCGACATGGTCATCAACCTGGGCCTGCTCAAGAGCGGCGACCACACGGCGGTCTTCGACGACATCCGCGGCGTGGTCGACGCCGCGGGGGGACGCCCGGTCAAGGTCATCCTCGAGACCCACCTGCTCAACCGTGAGCAGAAGGTCGCGGCGTGCGCGCTCAGCAAGGCGGCGGGGGCGCAGTTCGTGAAGACGAGCACCGGGTTCTCCGGCGGCGGCGCCACGGTCGAGGACATCCGGCTGATGCGCCAGGTCGTCGGCCCCGAGATGGGGGTCAAGGCCTCCGGCGGGGTCCGCAACGCGGCCGACGCGGCGGCCATGATCGGTGCGGGCGCGAACCGGCTCGGCGCGAGCGCGTCGGTGGTCATCGTCACCGGCGGCACGAGCAAGGGCGGGTACTGATGCCGACGGTGGCGCTCGTCGTCGCCGACTCGCTCGGGGTCGGCGCGATGCCCGACGCCGATCGCTACGGGGACGCTGGCGCCGACACCCTCGGCCACATCGCCGAGCGCCACCGGCTCACGATTCCCCACCTCGCGGCGCTCGGCCTCGCGTCGATCCGCCCGGTCGCGGGTGTGCCGGAGCCGGCGCGGGTCGCGGGGGCGTTCGGGCGGGCGGCCACCGCGGGCGCCGGCAAGGACACGATCGCCGGCCACTGGGAGATCGCCGGTTGCACGGTGCAGGAGGCCTTCACCACCTACTACGGGGGGTTCCCTCCCGAGCTGATGGCGGAGTTCGAAGCCGCGGCCGGCGTGGGCTGGCTCGGGAACGAAGCCGCCAGCGGCACCGAGATCATCCAGCGCCTCGGCGACGAGCACGTGCGCACGGGCCGGCCCATCGTCTACACCAGCGCCGACAGCGTCTTCCAGGTCGCGGCTCACGAGGCGGTGGTGCCCCTGCCGCAGCTCTACCAGTGGTGCCAACGGGCGTTCGAGGTCGTGAGCCGGTGGGGCATCGCGCGGGTCATCGCGCGGCCGTTCGTCGGGAGCTCCGGTGCCTACGTCCGCACCGAGAACCGCAAGGACATCGCGTTGCAGCCCCCGCGCGACACGCTGATGGATCACCTCGTCCGCGCCGGCGTCCCGACCACGAGCATCGGCAAGATCGCGAGCATCTACGGGGACCGCGGGTTCGACCGGGCGATCAAGGCCGGGAACAACACCGCCATCGGGCAGGCGCTCCTTGCCGAGCTCCGCCGTGGCGCGGGCGGGCTGGTCTTCGCCAACTTCGTCGACTTCGACATGTTGTACGGCCACCGGCGCGACCCCGAGGGCTACGCCCGCGCGATCGAGGCGTTCGATGCCCTGCTCCCCGAGGTGCTCGCCGCGCTCGGGCCCGATGATCTGTTGCTGGTCTGTGCCGACCACGGCAACGACCCCACCGCCCCGGGCAGCGACCACACGCGCGAGTATGTCCCGGTGCTCGCGTGGCGCCAGGGCCTCGGCCGCGTCGAGCTCGGCACGCGCACCTCGTTGGCCGACGTGGGCGCCACCGCCGGCGAGTGGCTCGGCGTACCGGTCGATGAAGGAACGTCTTTCGCAGCTTCCCTGAGGTGAGCATGGATCCCGACGAGCCCACCTTCGGCGAGCGCGCGCGCTACGCCTTCGACAACCTGATGGCGCGGGGCACGCCGGCGATGATCGGGCTCTTGGGCCTCGCCAGCGCCGTGGTCATCGGGCTGGTGGCGGGCTTGCTCGTCGCGACCGGCCTCAACGCCGACGGCGACGACGGCATGTCGCTCCCCGACGCGGTCTGGTACGGCCTGATGCGCACGATGGACGCGGGCGCGGTCGGCGGCGACGGCGCGGGGTGGCTGTACCGGGCCGTGGGCCTCGTGGTCACGCTCTTCGGCATCTTCGTGGTGTCCACGCTCATCGGCGTCATCAACGCCGGTGTCGAAGCGCGCCTGGACGAGCTGCGCAAGGGCCGGTCCAAGGTGGTCGAGTCGGGCCACACCCTGATCCTCGGGTGGTCGCCGCAGGTGTTCACGGTGGTGTCCGAGCTCATCGAAGCCGCGGCCAACCAGGAGTCGGCGTGCGTGGTCATCCTCGCGACCGCCGACAAGGTCGAGATGGAGGACGCGCTGCGCGAGCGGCTCCCCGAGCGGCGCACCACGCGCATCGTGTGCCGGTCCGGCTCGCCGATGGACCTCGCCGACCTCGACATGGTGCGGGTGCAGACCACCAAGGCGGTCCTCGTGCTCTCCCCCGAGGGCGACGACCCCGACGCCGACGTCATCAAGACCATCCTCGCGATCACCAACGGGCCGGGCCGGCGGAAGGAGCCGTACCACATCGTCGCCGTGGTGCAGGAGCCCGAGAACCTCGAAGCCGCGCGCCTGGTCGGGCGCGACGAGGCGCACATCGTCCTCGCTGGCGACCTCATCAGCCGCATCACGGTGCAGACGTGCCGGCAGTCGGGCCTGTCCGTCGTGCACACCGAGCTCTTGGACTTCGGTGGCGCCGAGATCTACTTCAAGGAGGAGCCCCGCCTCGCCGGGCGCACGTTCGGCGACACGCTGTCGGCCTACGCCGACAGCGTCGTGCTCGGCCTGCGCCGCGCCGACGGCACGGTGCTGCTCAACCCGCCGATGGGCACGCTCGTCGGCGTGGGCGACCGGATCGTCGCGGTCTCCGAAGACGACGACACCATCGTGCTCGGCCCCGATGCCCCGCCCGTCGACGAGGGCGCCATCGTCGCCGCGCCCGCGTCGCTCCCCGCGCCCGAGCGCACGCTGCTGCTCGGGTGGAACTGGCGCGCGCCCCGCATCGTGGAGGGCCTCGACGCCTACGTCGCGCCGGGGTCGTTGGTCACGGTGGTCGCCCCGATCGACGAAGACGAAGCGGATGCGCCCAGCCTCCGCAGCTTGTTGACCAACCAGGAGCTCCGGTGGCACCAGGGCGAGCCCACCTCGCGCGCGCAGCTCGAGGCCCTGGGGGTGGCGGACTACGACCACATCCTGGTCCTGTGCGCCGAGGGGGTCGATCCCCAGAAGTCCGACTCCCGCGTCCTCATCACGCTCTTGCACCTGCGCGACATGGCCGAGAAGGCGCACAAGGACTTCGCCATCGTGAGCGAGATGCTCGACGCCCGCAACCGGGAGCTGGCCGAGGTCACGCGCGCCGACGACTTCATCGTCAGCGAGCGGCTCGTGAGCTTGCTCCTGGCGCAGCTCGCCGAGAACAAGGAGCTGGTGCCGGTCTTCGAGGATCTCTTCGACGCAGACGGCAGCGAGCTCTACGTCAAGCCGGCCCGCGACTACGTGCGCCTCGGCGTCGAGGTCGACTTCTACACGGTCACCGAAGCGGCGCGCCGCCGCGGCCAGGTGGCGCTGGGCTACAAGCGGGCGGCGCAGGAGCGCGACGCTTCCGCGCACTACGGGGTGGTGGTCAACCCCGACAAGCGCCAGAAGGTGCGGTTCGACGAGGGCGACAAGCTCGTGGTGCTCGCCGAGTCCTGAGGGTCAGTGCATCGCGCGCAGGAGCACCCACAACGCCGCGCGCGGCGTGGTCGGGCGCCCGGCGGGCGGGCCCGGCGGGAACGGGCGGTTGGCGGGTGCGAGCGGGGGCGGCTCGGCGGCGGGGGTGCGCAGGAGGGTGACCGGTGGCATGCCCCCTGCTTCGGTCGATCGGGCCGCAGCTTGAGGCCGACGCCGATCACCCGCCCGCGGTCACCACCACGGTCACGGCCACGCTGGCGGTGACCGGCGCGCAGCCCTCGGCGTCCTCGTCGCACAGCAGGCCGTCGGCCACCTGCACGGCGTCGCCGTCCTCGTAGTAGAGCTGGGCCGAGAGCGTGTGCGCACCGGTGGCGAGCGCGCTCAACGTGAACGTGGTGCTGTCGAAGTCGCCCGCGTCCACGTCGTCGACGCGCACACGAAGGAAGCCGGAAGCCTCCCCTTCGCCGTGCTTGGCGAGATCGACGAAGGTGAAGTCGGTGACCACCAGCGAGCAGTCGACCTCGGGGAGCACGTCGGCCCCCTCGGCGGGGGCCAACCAGTCGACCGCGGGCGCCTCGGCGACCTCGGCGGTGTCGGTGTCCGCGGTGTCGGAGACGGCCTCGCACGCGGCCAGGAAGAACAGGAACATGGGGCACTCGGGTCTGCCTCCCGCGTTATCCGGCGCGGGCGCCGGAGACTCCATCATGGCCTACGACATCCTCATCATCGGCGGCGGGATCGTCGGGGCCGGTGCGGCGCGCGACGCGGCGATGCGCGGCCTCAAGGTGGCCCTGGTCGAGCAGGCCGACCTCGCCAGCGGCACGAGCTCGCGCAGCTCCAAGCTGGTCCACGGGGGACTCCGGTACCTCGAACAGGGCGAGTTCTCGCTGGTCTTCGAAGCGGTGAGCGAACGTCGGGTCCTGATGGAGATCGCGCCGCACCTCGTCAACCCCCTCGGTTTCCTGTTCCCGGTGTACAAGCAGGCGAAGTTCGGCCCGTTCACCCTGAACATCGGCATGTGGCTCTACGACGGGTTGTCCCTGTTCCGCTCCCCGAAGATCCACAAGAACCTCACCGCACGCCAGGCCGCGGAGGAAGAGCCGAGCCTCGCCCGCGACGGTCTGCGCGGCGCCCCGTTGTACTACGACTGCGCGACCGACGACGCCCGCCTGACGCTGGAGACGGCGCTCGACGCCGAAGCGCGCGGCGCCGAGCTCCACACGTGGACGCGGGTCGAGTCGCTGCTGCGCGACACGAACGGCCGCGTGGTGGGCGCGCGCGTTCGCGACGTCCACACCGGCGAGGAGGTCGACCTCGAGGCCCACGCGGTCGTCAACGCGACCGGCCCGTGGACCGACCGGGTACGCTCGGCGGGCACCGACAAGCCGCCGGTCCTCCGCACCACCAAGGGCGTGCACCTGGTGGTCGATCGCGAGCGGCTGCCCCTCCGCCACGCGGTCGTGTGCAGTCACCCCGACGACCGCCGCGTACTCTTCGCGATCCCGTGGGGCGATCGCAGCTACATCGGCACCACCGACACCGACTACGAAGGCGACCCCGCCGACGTCGCGTGCACCGCGGCCGACGTGCACTACCTCCTGGCGTGCATGGGCCGGTACTTCCCCGGCGCGCGCCTCGGCACCGCCGACATCGTCGCCACCTGGGCGGGCTTGCGGCCCCTCATCTCCGGGGGCGGCACCGCGTCGAGCGTGAGCCGCGAACACGAGATCCTCGTCGACGCCGACGGGCTCATCACCATCGCCGGCGGCAAGCTCACCACCTACCGCAAGATGGGGGCCGAGGTGGTCGACCGCGCGGTGGCGATGTTGCGGCTCACCGGCGCGCTCCAGAAGCCGCTCTCCGAGGCGTACACGGCCCGCCACGCCCTGCCCGGCGCGGTCGGCTGGCCCGAAGACGACGACGCATCCCGCGTCGAGACGTTGGTCCGCGCCGCCGCGCCGATGGACGACGTGGTCGTCGCCAACCTGGTCGCGACCTACGGCACGCGCGCGGTCGACGTCGCCCAGCTCGTCGCCGCCGACCCGACGCTCGGCGAGCCGCTCGTGCCCGACCGCCCCGAGCGCCTGGCCCAGGTCGACCACGCGGTGCGTCGCGAGCACGCCCGCACCGTCGGCGACGTGCTCATCCGGCGTACGCAGCTCTACTTCCGCGACTTTCACCAGGGCCTCACCGCCGCGCCGATCGTGGCCCGCCGGATGCAGGTCCTGCTCGGCTGGTCCGACGCGCGGCGCGAAGCCGAGGTGATCGCCTATACCGCCGAGGTGGGCCGGAGCCGGCGGTGGCGGGAAGAGCTCGACGAAGCCCCCGCATCCGAGTCCTGAAGGCCACCGGACCGGGCGGCGCCTGCGGCCCGTCCCGAAGCGCGCCGAGGCGGGACGGCGCCGCGCGCGCGGGTCGACGGCGCCTCAGCGGCGGCGGTACACGCGGTCGTTGACCGGCTCCCAGCCCGCCAGGGTCCAGTCCTGGGCCCGCACCGTGCCGTTGTCGTAGTCGGGGGGCGCCACCAGCGCCCACTGAAGGTGGTACCGCTCCACGAGCCCGTCGAGCGGGGCCCCGCGCGCCATGATCACGCCCGGGTGGCCGCAGCGGGCTTCGACCCCGATCGGGTCGTACGACAGCACCGCCGCGCCCGCCGGTACCTCCGCGAGCGCGTCGCAGTCGGCGCCGAGCTGGGTGAGCACACGCTGGTACTGGCGCCCGATGAGCACCCCCGACACGAGCGCGGCGGCGAGCAGCAGCCCCGGCAGGAAGGCCGGGTGGTACCGCCGCGTCACGGTGGCGGCGCCCACCGCCGCCAGCGCCGCCAGCGGCGTGAAGAGCGCCGCCCCGCTGCGGTAGACCGAGCCTTCCGCGGCGATGGCCGGGGCGAGCAGGTGGATCACCACCGGGAAGCCGACCGCGTAGGCGGCGACCGGCCACAGGCCGCGGTCGCCGCGGCGCTGCACCAGCGCCCACGCCGCCGGCCACACGAGCACGCCCCCGCCGACGATGAGCGCCACCGTGAGGATGGTCGGCACTTCGCCCACGAGGAACTGCCCGCGTTCGACCCAGCTCGGCGCCGGGACCGGCGCCACCGACAGGACCTGCCCGAGCGAGGTGCTCGTCGCGGCGCGCTCGCGGAGCGCGAGCCACCCTTCACCGGCGAGCAGCCAGCCGCGCAGGTACCACGCCAACGTCGCGAAGATGCCGGCGCTCGCGATGGTGAGCGCTTCGCGTGGGCGCGGCCAGGCGAGCGCACACGCCAGTCCGAGCAGGAAGCCGTCGCCGCGGGTCAGCGCGACCAGCGCGACCAGCGGCAGCGCGGCCGCCGAGCGGCGGGAGGCGGCGAGGAGCGCGGCGCCGCCCAGGAGGCCGTAGAGCGCGATGGAATCGGGGGTGGTGATGGTGCGGACGTAGCCGCCGGCCAGGGCGCCCAACGCTCCCGCGACCCAGCGGGCGGGCAGGGGCGCCTCCAGGCGTTCGGCCCACGCCCACGCCAGCGGTGCCCAGCCGGCGGCGAGGAGCACGGCGGCGAGCTGTGCGGCGGCCCAGTCGTCCGCCGCGAGCGCCACGAACGGGACGAGCACGCGGCTCGGGAGCGGCATCCAGTGCAGGTCGGCCGGGTGGCGGAGGGAGTCCGGGAGCCACCCGAGGTTCCAGACCGCGTCGGAGACGGCGCCGTGCCCGGCCGCGATGTGGCGTGCGACCGACAAGTAGTAGGCGGGGTCCCAGTCGCTGGGGGAGGGGACGGTGGCGGCCCACGCCATGTGCCACATGAGCGCGAGCAGGTAGAGCAGCTTCGGCGGCGTCGGGTCGAGCGGGTGGCGGGCCTTCACCCCGCGAAGGTAGCGCGGCGGGGGGCGCGCCGGCGCGCCGGGCAGGACGCGGCGCCCCGGGGCGCGGGTCGGCGTCTCTCGGGGCCTCGTTCTCCGACGAGCGTTTGCAGGACGAAGTCACCCCCGGGTCCTGCCGGGCCGGGTGAAATTGGCGCTCGCTCCGCCACAGGTTCGCAAGCGAACCTGTGCTCCGCTCGGCCAATTCCACCCGACCCGTCACCCGCCGCGTCACCGAACCGCACGACGGCGGCGGCGGCTGGCACAACGGGGACGCCGAACCGCGCGGGACTTGCTGCACCGGCTCAGGTCGGTGAGCGCGGCAACGCCGAACTTCGAGAGGTGTTGCGCCGCGCGGACGGTCGGCCGCTCGACGCGGACGGTCGCGGCGCGGCGCCCACGACGTTAGCGGCGGGGACCGTGGGAAACGTCCTCGCCATCGCGCGCCGTGAGCTCGGCGCGTATTTCGACTCCTCGTTGGCCTACGTCATCGTGCCGATCTACGTCGTGCTCGTCGGCGGATTCGCCCTGTGGTTCGACGATCTTTTCGCGACCGGCGTGGTCTCCATGCGCGGGGTGTTCTTCTGGAGCGCCCTGTTCCTGGTCGTCCTCGTTCCCGCCGTCACGATGCGGCTCTTCGCCGAGGAGTACCGTACCGGCAGCATCGAGCTGCTCGCCACCTTGCCCGTCCGCGAAGAAGAGCTGGTGCTCGGCAAGTACCTCGCGGCGGTCGGGCTCATCAGCGTGGGCGTGCTCAGCACCCTCGCGTACCCCGTCACCATCGCGATCCTGGGGGTGCCGGCCTCGGACGCCGACGTGCCGTTCCTCGTGCGCCTGGTGAACGAAGGCACCCTCGACCTCGGCGCGGTCGCGTGCGGCTACCTGGGCCTCCTCCTGCTCGGCGCGGCCATCGCCGGCGTGGGCACCGGCGTGTCGGCGCTCACCCAATCGCAGATCGTGGCGTTCCTGGGCGCCCTGGTCGTGTCGTTGTTCCCGTTCGTCGTGGGCATGTTCCTGGATCGGGTGCCGCTCGCGCTGCAACCGCTGGCGCAGTTCATGTCGTTGGAGCACCACTTCGACAACCTCGCGCGGGGCGTCCTCGACACGCGCGACCTGGTCTTCTACGCCAGCTTTGCCGCGATCGGGCTCCACACCGCGGTCTACGCGCTCGAGCGGCGGAGGTGGGCGTGACCCCGCGCCGCCTCCTCGGGAACGCCACGCTCCAGATGGCGCTCACGGTCGTCATCGTGGTCCTGTTCAACCTCCTCGTCGATCAGCACTTCTTCCGGTTGGACCTGAGTCGGGACCGCCTGCACAGCCTGGACGAGGCGTCCAAGGGCATCGTCGGCCGCCTCGAGCGGCCGCTCACGGTCCGCGTGTACTTCACGCCCGGGCTCGAAGCGCCGTACCACAACCACGAGCAGGCGGTGAAGGACAAGCTCGGCGAGCTCGTCGCCTACGCGGGCGGCAAGATGCAGGTCCGCTTCGCCGATCCCGGCGCCGACCCCGCGGTGGCGGAAGAGGCGGCGAAGTTCGGGCTCGCGCCGCTCCAGTACACCGTCCGCAAGGAGGACCGCGCCGAGCTGCGCTCGGTGTGGATGGGCGCGGCGGTCCTGTACGGCGACCGCGTCGAGGTCCTGCCGGCGCTCACCAACCTCGCCACGCTGGAGTACGACGTGGTGTCGGCGATCCACCGGCTCGCGCAGAAGGCCGAGGACCGCAAGGTCATCGCCTACTCCATCGGCCACGGCGAACCAGACCTCGCCAAGCCGGAGGGGCCGATGCGCGCGCTCGTCGAGGGCTTGGGGCGCAAAGCGTGGCTGGTGCCGGTCGAGCTCGGGGGCGAAGGCCAGCTCGCCGAGGAGGTCGACGCGCTGATGATCATCGGCCCCCAGGAGGCCCTGCCGGAGCGCGCGCTCTACCAGATCGACCAGTTTGTGATGCGGGGCGGCGCCGCCGCGTTCTTCCTCACCCACACCCGCCCCGACATGCGTACGCTCCGCACCGAGCGCGTCAACAGCGGGCTCGAGCCGCTCCTCGGCGCGTACGGCGTGAAGGCCAACCGCGACGTGGTGCTCGACCGGGTGCAGAACGGCGCCATGCGCTTCCCGGTGCGGGTCGGGGCCAAGACCGGGAGCCGGGAGATCAACTTCCCGCTCATCGTGAAGGCCACCGATCTGAGCGACGACAGCGTGCTCACCGCGGGGATCGAGAACCTCGTGGCGCCGTTTGCGTCGTCGATCGAGCTGGCCGAGCCGCTGCCCGAGGGGGTCCGCGCCGAGGTCCTGGCGCGTACTTCGCCCTCGTCGGGCGCGGTCGGCGCGGTGCCTTCGCTCGACCCGGCCCAGTTCGAGGGGGTGCTCGAGGGCGAGAAGCGCGGGCCGTTCGCGTTGGCGGTGGCGTTGCAGGGCGCATGGCGCAGCTTCTACGAGACGCGGCCCGCCCCTCCGCCCGACGACGACGTCCCCGACGAGCAGGACGGCCTCGGGGACGACGTGCCGTTGGTGGTCGAAGGGGCGCCCACGCGGCTCTTCGTCGCGGCCAGCGCCGACCTCGTCGCCAACAACCCGACCTTCGTGCTGAACCTGGCCGACTGGCTCATCCAGGACGAGGCCCTCATCGGCATCCGCAGCAAGAACGCGACGGTCGCGAGCCTCCGCGCCACCACCCCCGCCGAGCGTGGGGCGTGGCGGGCGTTCAACCTGCTCCTGGGGCCCGCCGTCTTGTTGGCCGGCGGCGCCGCCCGGCAGGCGTGGTTGCGGCGCCGCGCCGCCCGGAGGGCGTCGTGAGCGCGTGGTTCACCTCCAAGAGCCTCGTGCTCCTGTTCGTCGCCGTGGTCCTCGCGGCGCTCGTCGGCCTCGACCGCCGCCCCGTCGCGGAGGTCGAAGAACGCGGCCTCCCGTCGTTGCCGGTCGTGGCCGTCGACGACGTGATCCGCATCGTGATCGGCGACCAGATCAACCAGCTCACGCTCGAGCGCGAGGGCAAGGACGCCCCGTGGCGCCTGGTCTCGCCGCTCCAGTACGCCGCCGACGAGCAGGTGGTCGGGGCGTTCGTCCGGGCGCTCGCCGCGGGCGTGCCGATGGACACGCAGGTCGACGAGGGCAACCTCGAAACCTACGGGGTCGACGACCAGCACGCGCTCCGGGCCGACCTCTACACCGATGCGGCCGAGCCTGCGGTGTCGGTCATCGTCGGCAAGAGCGCCGGCCCCGACAGCGCGTTCGTGCGCCTCCCCGGCTCGGAGACGGTGTACCGCGCCGCCGTGGGCGCGCGCTCTCGCTTCGAGCGGGCGGCTGGGGACTGGCGCGACCGTACCCTGGTCACGCTCGACCGCGACGCGGTGCGGGCGTTCACCATCGAGCGCCCCGGCGCGACGCTCCGGTTCACCCGCGGCGCGGCCCGCACCGGCCCCGACGGCGCGGCGCGGCCCGGCGCGTGGAGCCTCGAGGGCGCGGCGTTCCCGGTGGACGATCAGGGCGTGGAGCTGATGGTGAACGTGCTCGCGAAGCTCCGCGCGGCCGAGATCCACGCGCCCAGCTACGAGGCGGGCCTCGACGCCCCCGCGGCGGGGGTGGTCCTGGAGGGCGGCGACGGGCGTACGCACCGCATCACGCTCGGCTCCCGCGTCGATGCCCGCGCCGCCTGGGTTCGGGTCGACGATCGGCCCGAGGTCTTCCGCGTCTCGCCGAAGGTGCGCACCGCGCTCTTGCTCGACGTGGCGGCGCTGCGCGACCTGTCCCTCGCCGGCTTCGACGCCCAGGCGGTCGACAGCGCGGCGTGGACCGAGGGCAGCCTCACCATCGCGGCGACGTGGAACCCCGAAGCCCTGCGGTGGGTGGTGACCCAACCCGCCAACGTCGAGGTAGACCAGAAGGCCTTCGCCGCGGCGGTCGCCCAGCTCGCCGGCCTCCGTGCGCTCGGCATCGCACCCGACGCCACGTTCACGCCGAGCGGAGCGCAGGTGCGCGTGCAACTGCGCGACGGCGCGCGGTGGCAGCTCGACCTCGCCCGCCCCGAGTCCGACGGCAAGCTCGTCCGCGCGCGGGTGAGCGGGCGCGACGAGGTCTTCGTGCTCGAGGTGCGGCTCCTCACCGAGATCCGCGGCGCCTTCGGGCGCTGACGACCCGACGTCGAATACCGGCGCGGGGTCGGGCGTTCCACAGGCAGACCGAGCGGAGCGTACATGTTCGCCAGCCTGACCCTGACCCTCGCCCTGCACGCCGCCCACGCCGAGGAGGCCGCTGCGATCGAGGTCGCCGTCGACGACGCGGTCGTCGGCGACGCCGATGCGGTCGCGAAGTCTCGCCGTGGCGGCGGTCGGGGCGGGGAGCGCGGCGGAGAGCGCGGCGGAGAACGTGCCGACGGTGAAGGCCAGCGCGAATCGGCCGACGGCGCGCGCGCCGAGCGTCGTGGCGAGGGCGACGGCGAGCGCCGCGGGTCCGCCTCGAAGGAGTCCGGCTCCCGCCACGAGGCCGCGCGTCCCCATGCGGCGGCGAGCGCAGATCGTCGCCACGCTCCCGCGGTGCGGCACGCGACCGCGTCCCGGGCGCCCGGCTACGCCGCACGGCACCAGGCGGCCTCGCGGGCCCGGCATCACGCCGCCTGGGTGGACCATCGTCGCCCGCACCACTGGTACTCGACCTGGCGCCCCGGGCACCCGCACCACTGGTACCACGGCGTGTTCGTGTACGGCCCGGTGGCGGCGCCTTCGCGGGGGGGCGGCGGTGGCGGAAAGTCCTCCGGCCCGGACCGGTCGGTCGACCGTGCCGGGAAGTTCTCCCTCGGTTTCCACGGTGGCAGCTACCTGTCGGACTTCCACGGCGGCGCCGGGTATGGCGACGCGGGGCTCGGATTGAGCGTCGGGTACCGCCCGATCGAGGCCGTGGGACTGGAGGTGGCGTGGACCTACCACGACGCCACGTGGTCCCAGGAGACCGCCCGCATCCAGCAGCCGCTTCAGGCGAGTGTCGAGCTCTATGCGTTCCCGTGGTCGCGGGTGAGCCCCTACGTGCTCGCCGGCGTCACGATGACCGACCGCAACCTCGACCAGCCGTTGCCCGGCGGCGACCTGGACACCGAGGAGGCCCTGTGGGGCCCGCACGGCGGGGTCGGCCTGCAGTTCGGGCTCGGGAAGAACGTGTCGCTCGACCTGGACGCACGGTTCATCGGCTACGTGAACAAGCCCGCGTCCGACCCGAGCTCGGCCGGCGCGGTGCAGGCGAACATGGGGCTGAACGTCTACTTCTAGCGACCCGTGTGACGCCGCCTCGCTCACCGACCTGAGCCGGTGCAGCAAGCCCCTCGCGGTTCGGCCCGGGGCGCCGCGTCGTGCCCGGCGAATCCGATGCTACACTGCCCGCAGGGGCGTTTCCATGCTGTTCTCGATGATGATCCTCGCGGGAGCACCCGCGGCCGTCGCCTGCGGGGGGATGTTCTGCGACGCGGTCGCGCCGGTCGACCAGGCGGCGGAGCGCATCTTCTTCTTCGTGCACGAGGGGCGGGTCACGACCGAGGTGCAGATCACCTACGAGGGCGAGAGCGACGAGTTCGCGTGGGTCGTTCCCGTGCCGGGCGAGCCCACGGTCACACTCTCCAACGACGCGATGTTCACGCTCGTGGCCAACCAGACCACGCCGACGCTGCAGCTCACCGTCGACCGCGGGGCGTCGGGCGGGTGTCTGTTCGCAGCACCAGCGGACTTCAGCAAGGACACGGCCTCCGCGAACTCCTACGACGACGGCGGTGCGATCAGCGTCGTGTCGCGCGAAGCGGTCGGCCCGTACGACATGGTCGTCCTGTTGGCCACCGACGCCCAGGTGCTCGTCGGATGGCTCCAGGACAACGGCTACGACCTCCCCGACGGGCTCGACGCCACGCTGGAGCCGTACGTCGCCAGCCAGCAGTACTTCGTCGCGCTCAAGCTGCAGAGCGACAAGGACGCCGGTGACATCGCGCCGATCGCGATGACGTACGCCGCCTCCGCGGCGAGCATCCCCATCCAGCTCACGGCGGTGGCCGCGGTCGACGACATGCCGATCGAGGTCTTCGTGTTCGGCGAAGCGCGCGCGGTGCCGGACAACTACCTGTCCGTCGAGCTCAACGAGGCGGCGTTCAACTGGTACGAAGGGGCCGACAACTACCGGGAGGTCGTCAGCGCGGCCGTCGACGAGGCCGGCGGCCTCGCGTTCGTGACCGACTGGGCCGCCCCGTCGTCCGACTTCACCTTCGTGGTCTACGACGAAGGCTGGGTCGACGAGGACCATCTCGCCACGCTCGATCCCGTCGCGTTCCTCGAGGCGGTGCTGTACGGGGGCCTGCCACGAAGCACCCAGGGCGACGCGCTGCTGGTGGAGCTCGTGCCGCCGCCGGAGGGGGTGGGGACCGCCGAGTTCCTCTCGTGCCCGAGCTGCTACACGGTCGAGGTGGAGGGGTGGGACCCCGCGGCCGCCGCCGCCCGCGTGGACGAGGAGTTGTTGGCGGTGCACCGCGCCCAGCAGGAGCGCATCGATCGGAGCGACTACGCCACCCGCCTGTTCACGACGATGGACCCGGGGGAGATGACCGCCGACCCGGTCTTCGTGCTCAACGGCGACGTGCCTGCCGACGTCAGCGCGGTGCACGCCGCGACAAGCACCGAGCGCGAGAACCTGTTTGCCAGCCAGAACACGCGGCGCACCCTCTCGCTGGCCGACGGCCGCCAGATCGTGCTCGACGGCCTCGACGACTCGGCGGCGGCGCGGGAGCGCCTCGGCACCCCCGCCGCCATCCGCATCGTGGACATGGGGGCCAACGGGCTGGGCGAGGTGGTGTTCGATCACCGCGACGCGGCCGCCGCCGAGGTGACGGCGTTCAACAACGGGTGTGACGAATCGGCCGGACTTGTGGCGCCGTGGGTGGTGCTCGGGGCCGGGCTCTTGCGGCGACGGCGTCGGTGACGTCCGTGTCGTGATCGTGGGCGCGCGCGGTGTGGTCATGTCGGTCTGAACATACTTTTCGCGGTTGGCCCCGCCTTTGCTCGGGTGTCCGGGGTACACCTTCGTTCGGAGCGCACCATGACCTTCCTCCACCTCGTCCTCTTCGCGTCCGACCCCGCCGCTGCGTGCGGGGGCATGTTCTGCAACGCCATCCAGCCGGTCGATCAGGCGGCGGAGCGGATCTTCTTCTTCTACGACCAGGGGCGGGTCACCACCGAGGTCCAGATTGCCTTCGAAGGCGAAGCGGACGAGTTCGCGTGGGTGGTGCCGGTGCCGGGCGAGCCCACGGTCGAGGTGTCCAACGACGCGATGTTCACGACCCTCGCCAACCAGACCACCCCGGTGTTCCAGCTCGGGGTCGACCGGCCCGGCAGCATCGGGTGCGCCGCCGAGATGGCAATGTCGGCCGACATGGCGCCCCGCGAGGACGGTGGTGGCGTCACCGTCGTGTCCGAGGAGGCGGTCGGTCCGTACCTGAGCGTGGTGCTGCAGGCCGAGAACGCCGACGTCCTGGTGATCTGGCTCGAGGACAACGGCTACAGCCTGCCCGACGGGCTCGACGCGGTGCTGCAACCCTACGTCGCCGCGGGCCAGTACTTCGTGGCGCTCAAGCTCCTCAGCGACAAGGACGCCGGCGACATCGCCCCGATCGTGATGTCCTACGCGGCCGAGGCCGCCAGCATCCCCATCCAGCTCACGGCGGTGGCGGCGGTGGCCGACATGCCGATCGAGGTCTTCGTCTTCGGTCCCTCGCGCGCCGTCCCCGACAACTACCTGCACGTCGACATCAACGAAGCGGCGATCAACTGGTACGAAGGCGCCGACAACTACCGCGAGGTCGTGTCCGCCGCGGTCGACGAGGCCGGCGGTCTGGCGTTCGCCACTGACTACGCGGGGCCTGCCACCGACTTCTCGGGCCTCCTCGACTGGACCGACCGGTTCTCCCCCGACGCCCTGCGCGAGGCCGACCCGGTGTCCTGGCTCGAGACCATCGTGTACTCGGGCATGCCGGGCAGCACCCAGCTCACCAACCTGCTCTTGGAGCTCGTGCCGCCGCCGGACGGGGTCGACGGGGCCACGTTCTTGCAGTGTCCGGGCTGCTACGAGGTCGAGGTCGAGGACTGGGACGCGGTCGTCGCCACCGACCGGTTCGAGACCGAGATCCTCGAGGTCATGGCCGAACAGCAGGCACGAATCGACGGCGCCGCGTGGGGCACGCGGCTGTTCACGACGATGGACCCCGCCGAGATGACCGCCGACCCGGTGTTCGTGTTCAACGACGCCGTGGAGCAGACGGTGCTCGCGACCCGGTCCGCCACCAGCCAGGAGCGCACCAACGCGTTCAGCGGCAACGTGGTCTCGCGCACGCTGATCCTCGGCGACGGTCGCGAGATCGTGGTGCCCGACGGCGGCGAGGACGTGACCGCGGTCCGAGAGGAGCTCGGCACGCCCGCGGCGGTGCGCATCACCGACCTCAGCGCGTCCGGCGAGGGCGAGGTGTTGTTCGAACACGACGTCCAGGCCGACGCCGACGCGTTCAACGCCGGGTGCTCGGGAGAAGCTTCTGCGCTCCTGGCCCCCGCGGTGCTGGTCCTGGCCGCCGCCGCACGCCGGCGCCGTGCCTAGGGTGCTCGGCCTGCTCTGGTGGGGCTGCGCTGCGGGCCCCGCGCCCACGCCGTGTGAGGCGGTGGGCGCGGACGAGGCGACGATCGTGCCCGCCGGCGCGGACGACTTCGTGGACGGCGACGCGCTCCCGTACGGCAGGCCGCCCCAAGGGGGGTCGCCCTACTCGCCCTACCGGGTCGGGGTCGGCGGCCTGGAGGGGCTGGGCGACGGCGCCAGCGTCCGCCTGGAGGCGTACGACCTCGACGAGGACCTCGTGCTCGGCGACACCACCTACGAGCTGCGCCTGGTGTGCGCCAACGTCGGCGACAACGCCGGCCGTTGGGTGGGGAGCGACCTGCACCAGCGCTTCGATGGGTTCGAGCTCGAGGACCTCGACGGCCGCAACGCGCGCGTCACCGCCACGGTGACCGACCTGTCCGGGAACTCCGTGGCGGCCTGGCTGGAAGGGGTGCTGACGCCGATGTAGGCGTCAGTCGCCGCAGAGGTCGCCCCACTCCTCCAGGTCGCCGTTGCAGTTCCAGTCGGGCAGGAGGGTGCACGGATCCGCGACGAGGAGGTCGACGATCCCTTGCGACTCGGTGGGGGGCGCCTCGTCGGCGGTGTCGGGGGGCCCCTGGCACTCGGGGACCCCGTGAGCGACCAGGTACCGGTCCTCGGGCGTGTCGGGTTGGGCCTCGGGGGGGTCCGGGAACCACACGACGTGGGCATCGTCCGCGGCGGCGCCGATGACCGTGTCGGTGTCGACGTCGAGCGTGCCGTCCTGGGCCGTGTCGTCGTAGAGCAAGAGCACGCCGAGGGCGAGGTGGAGCCCCTGCGGGTCGGTGAAGAAGTCGGCGTCGACCGGGGGTTGATACGCGTTGAGCTCGAAGTACGCGGGGAAGCGCGTGGTGACCTCGACCGAGGTCTCGGTGCGGGTCGCCGAGCCCGCCTGGGTCCAGAACAGCGCCACCGAGGGCGACACGTCCTCGGAGATCGTCGCTTCGACCAGGATCTGGCCAGTCACCGTCAACAGTGGCTCCCCCGGGTAGTCGCCGTCGACGAGGACGTCGCCGCACCCGAGCAGGAGCCAGAGCGGGATCACCGTACCCACACGCCCACCCCGAGGCTGGCGTGGGGCACGACGCGCCCCGTCGGTGTGGACTCGGTGGGGAGCACCACGGTGTCGAGCCCCCCCTCCAGGGTGACGAAGAATCGGTCCACGGGCGACCACTCGGCGTGCAGGACGGGGCCGGCCCGCAGGGCCGTCGCCTCCCGTGCGGGCGCGATCCCGTCGGTGACGAACGACTGCGTGATCACCCCGCCGCCCAGCATCACCCCGGCCCCTATCGAGAATCGGCCCAGGTCGGCCAGCTTCAGCGCGCCCGCTTCGGCGCCCCACGCGGTCATGGTGCCCTCGAGGGTGTCGCCCTCGGCGCTCGCCTGATCGAAGGTGGCGCGCACCCGGAGCGTGAGGGCGGGGAGGTCGACCCGGGCGCCCACGTTACCGCCGGGCGCGGGCGACCACGCATCCAGAAGCGGTGCACGCACGTCGCCGCTCAGTTCGAGGGCGACGGCGGGGCGCGCGGGGCCGCCGCGCCGCGCCGCCTGGCCGAGCGGCACCGCCACCAGGTCCGCGGCCCGCAGCTCGACCACCTGCCCCGCGGTGGTGGTGATGTCGGCTTCCGACAGGCGGGCCGGCGTGCGCAGCCGCACGCGGTATCGCCCCGCAGGAAGCGCCAGCCGCCCCTGCGCCGCCAGGGCCGCTTCGCGCACCAGGGCGGTCCCGTGCGCATCGAGGACCAGGTACTCTCCCGCGGTGTCGACCTGGAGCCACGCCCCGCGCGCGGTGTCGTCGAGGCGGGTGAGCACCAGGTCGCTCTGGCCGCGCAGGTCCCACGAGAAGCTCGGGTGCTGCAGCGTCGGCGCGCCGCTGGTGGTCGCGACGGTGCGGGCGTAGCTGTACTGGTACGCCTCGGTGAGCGTGACCCGCGCGTCGCCGCTCTGGTCGGCGGCGCCCTCCAGCCCGGCGAGCAGGTGGTGGGTGAAGACCCCGCCTCGCAAGCTCTCGGACTCCTGCGCGTCCTCGCCGGCCGCCGCGGAGGTGACGATGGCCAGGCCGTCGGTGGAGAGCCGATCCTCGGCGACGATGGTGAAGGGCGCCGCGGGGCGGGCCCCCTTGCGGGTCAACGAGCCGGCGCGGCACGCGTCGATCACGATGACCCGGGTGCGCGCGGCGGTCGCCCCCACCGCCGCCTTCAGCTCCGAAAGCGGGAGTCGGGACCCGGCGAGGTGGAGGTCTTCCGCGTCGGCGTGCCCGGAGTAGTACACGACCAGCTCGGCCTCGGCGGCGCCCTCGGCGCGCACCCGCGCGCCGAGGCGGGTGAGGGCCGCGCGCACGCCGTTGGCGTCGGCGCCGCGCAGCGCGACGAGGTCGCCGGGATCGACCCCGCCGAGCGTGGTGAGCGTGGCCGCCATCCGCAGGGCGTCTTCTTCGGCCCAGCGCAGCGGCGCTTCGGAGGCGTCGCCGCGGTTGGCGCCGATCACCAGGGCGTAGCGGGGCGCGGCGACGGCCAGCGCCGCCCACAGGATCACGGGGCCGCCCGCGGCAGCCGCACCTCGACCCACGCGCACGCGGGATCGAGCCCCGACGGCGGCCCTTCGGTGCCCACGTGCGCAGCCACCGCGGCGAAATCGAAGCCGTCGGGACAGCGCACCGCCAGCACCCGCTCGTCGCCGGTCGCATCGTCGAGCATCACGGCCGCATCGAGCGCGCGCGCCGGACCCGCCTCGACCGCGACCGCGTGGGCGGCCTCCCCGGGGGGCCACGCCGGCCAGGCGACCCCGCGGGCGTCGACGCCGAAGACCAGCACGTGCCCGGGCTCCGCGCTCGCCAGCCGGAACCCGAGGTGGTCGCCGGCCTGTACGGTGGCACCGACCCCCAGGGCCTCTACGCCGGCTTCGCTGTCCCGGTAGACCTCGAGGGTGAGCCCCTCGCCGCGGAGCTGGTACTCGGCGCCGGGCTTCGGCTGCAAGAGCATCGACAATGCCCCCGCCGCGAGCGCCAGCGTGCCCACCACCGCCGGCCACCACCGCGTGCGCCGCCCCGCTTCGGGGGCCGGCGCCGGCTTCGGGGCGCCCCCGCCGGGCACGACCGCGAGGCGGGGCGGCTGCGCCGGCGCGGCGGCCTCGGGGGCCGTCGGCAGCTCGATCGTGTCCATCGCCGCGCGTCGGCCCTGGCACGCGCCGCACGCCTGCAAGTGGGCCTCGGCTTCGGAGTGCGCGGCGGGAACGAGCTCGCCGAGGGCGTACAGCTCCATGCCCAGGTCGCTGAGGTGGCCGTCGCGGGTGAGGGGGCTCATCGTTGCACCCGGGCGCGCAGGAGGGTCTCGAGCGCCTCCAGCCGGTTGCCCACCGTGCGCCGCGAGACCGCGAGCACCTCCGCGATCTCGGCCTGGCTCATGCCGTCGACGTGGTAGTAGATGCCGACCAGCGCGAGCTCCTCGTCGAGCTCCGCCCACAATTCGCGGGTCATCGCCACACGCTCCTGGTTGGCGGTGTCGGTGGAGGGGGCCCACCAGCCGAGGTCGCCCTGCGCGTCCAACAGCTCGCGCCGGCGCTTCTGATCGCGGAGGCGATTGAGGCAGTACCGGGTGGTGAGGCGGAACAACCACGTGCCCGCCGAGGACTCCCCGCGGAAGGTGTCCTGCTTCTCGATCGCTCGGCAGAAGACTTCGTGAACCACGTCGTTGGCCTCCTCCGACGCGTAGAAGCGTCGGACACGGCGGAGCACCAGGCCGCCGTAGCGGCGGTAGAGCTCCTGGATGTCGGGCATCGTCGTGGGGCTGGACACGTGAGGGCGAAGTTCGGGCAACCGCTATGCTGTTTCGTCGCGCGGCGCGCCGGACCCTGCCGCCGTCAGGCCGGTCGCGGCGCCGCGCCCTCGACCTTCGGTTGCGACGGCCACACCGCCACGAGCACGCCGAAGAGCGTGATGGCCGCCCCGAGCACATCGTGTCCGTCGGGCGTCTCGTGGAGCACCACGGCGGCGACCCCGGTGGCGCCGACCGGTTCGAGCAGCACCACCGCCGCCACCACCGCCGCCGGCAGTCGGCCCACCGCGTAGTTGAACCCGACGTGGCCGAGCAGTTGCGGGCCGAGCGCCAAGCCTCCGATGGCCCACCAGGCCGACGACGGGAACCCCCACAGCGGCACGCCCTGGCTCGCGGCGAAGAGGGCCAACCACCCCGCGGTCGCGAGCCCCGACAGGGGGCCGTAGGTGGTGATCGGGACCGTACGCCGCACCACCCGTCCGATCGTGAAGTAGGCCGCGCCGAGCATGCCGCCGGCGACCGCGAGGGCGTCGCCGAGCGCGCTCCCCTGGGCCTCGTCGCCCCCCGCGACCAGCACCCCGACGCCGGCCACCGCCACCGCGATGCCGACGGCGAAGCGCAGGGACGGGCGCGCGCCGAGCCACGCCCACTCCAGGCACGAGGCCCAGATGGGCGTCAGGCAGACCAACAGCGTGCTGCGGAGCACCGAAGTCTCCCGCAGGGACAAGAACCACGTCCAGAAGTGGAGCGCCAGGAAGAGCCCCCCGACGAGGCTGAGCCGTAGCTCGCGGCGCCCGACCGGGCGCAGGCCGGGCGCGAGCAGCACCCCGACCAGCAGCACGCGCCAGAACGCGAGCGCCAACGCATGCACGTCGGGGGCGAGGCGCACCAGCGTACCCGCGGTGCTGACCGCGGCGATGGCGACCGCGAGCACCGTCGCCACGCGGCCGGCGGAGGGGGGCGTCAGGTGACACCGCCGAGGCCCAAGACGGCCGCCATCCGGCCGAACCACGCCGGCGCGCCGTGGGTCGTGCGCACCTGCGCCTGCGCGGCGGCCCCAAGCGCGGCGGCCCTTGCCGGGTCGCCGAGGAGCTGCCGTGTCGCCTGGACCAGCTCGGGGTCGGTCTGTACGAGGCGGCCGGTGCGTCCGTCCTCGATCAACTCCGGCACGCCGCCCACCGCGCGCGCGACGACCGGGCGGGCGAGGAGCTGGGCTTCGAGCACCGCGTACGGCTGGTTCTCGGGCCAGCGCGAGGGGACCAGCACCACGCCGGCGGTGGCGAGCCGGGCGTGCACCTCGGCGCGCCCGAGCTGGCCGTGACAGACGACGTTGGCGAGCCCCGCCAGGCGCCCCCGCTCGGGCCCTTCGCCGAGCACGTCCACCCGCACCGCAGGCAAGGCGCGCGCCACCGCCGCCACCGCGTCCACGCCCTTCTCCGCAGTGAGGCGCCCGGCGAAGACCACGTTGGCGCCGAGCGGACCGGGCTCGGCCAGGACCTCGACCAGGTTGGGGAGGTGCTGCACGCTCGCCTCGGGAACGCCGTCGGCGACGAGCCCCTCGGCGAGGTGCCAGCTCGGCGCGAGGTAGACGTCCGGCGCGGCCATGCGTCGCAACCCACGATGGATGGCCTTCTCGATGGCGACCGCCACGCTGGGCCCGATCGCGCCGTCCTTGCAGCGGTGGCGGACCGCCGCCGCGTAGCGCCCGCCCTGGCACCGGAAGCAGGGCGCACCGGCGGTGAAGCGCAGGCCGTTCGGGCACACCAGCTCGTGGTCGTGCAGCGTCCACGCGGTACGCACGCCGGCCCGGCGCAGGACCGGGAAGATCGACGGCGTGAGGTGCCGATGCACGTGGTGGACGTGCGCCGCGTCGGGCCGGACCTGCGCGACGAGCCGAGCGAGGCTCCGGGCGGCGTCCCGGTTCCACACCGCGTGCGCCAGCGCCTCGGCCGCGCCGGGCCCGGTCACCGGCGTCCGGGGCGAACGCCACGCCGGGAAGTGCACGGCCCACGGCGACACCTCGTTGTCGGGGTGCCGCATGGCGAAGGGCACGATCTCCACGCCGCGTGCTTCCCACCCGCGCCACTCGGCGAAGAAGAGCGTGGTGTCGCCGCCGCGGGCGTGGAGAAAGCTGTTCACCAAGAGGAGGCGCATCGTCATTCCGGGCGGTCGTCGCGGGTGGACCCGACGAGGAGCGCCCACATCGCCCAGTGCGTCTGGGTGAACGTCTCGGTGGACAGGAGCAGGTTGAGGTGGAGCGCGACGAAGGCGGGCCACGTGCCGTCGCCGGGCCGGTGCCGACGGCGGCACCGGCGCCCCGTCGCCCACACGAACGCGCCGTAGCCTGCGAGCCCCAAGAGCCCGTACTCGGCGCCGACCTTCTGCACGACGCCGTGGGCGTCGACCCCGTTGACCCGGTACTCGGGGAACCGGACGAGCTCGGTGCGGACGGACTGCCCCGGCGAGGCCCCGACCAGCGGGCTCGACGCGAAGAGGGCCCAGCTCCGCTTGTCGATGCTGTAGCGCGACCGCATCGCGTCGATCTGGGGGATGGAGCGCGTCGCGATCGGTCCGTAGGTGGCGGCCACGAACCCGAGCACCGCGAGGGTGGGCACCAGCCACGGTCGGTCCGCCCAGGCGCGGCCCCGCCACGTGATCCACCACGTCGCCGCGAGCCCGGCGCTGATCCACGCGGTGCGCGACGCGCTCGCCAGCAGCGCGAGCACGCCGAGGACGACCACCCCGCGCAGCACCCGACGCTCGGCCTCCGGCGCGGGGCTGCCCCACAAGAACGCGAGGGCGGGGGCGAGGGCCACCGCCACCGTCTTGTGGTTGTTGGTCAGCCCGGCGATGGCCGAGTACCACAACGTGTCGCCGGCGAGGATGCGGCCGGCGCTGGTGGCCAGCGAGATGAGCGCCGCCACCGCCACCGCGGCCGCGAGCGCGCGGCGGACGATCGGCGCGTCGATGGCCGCGACGAGGGCGGTGACCCCGAGCCCGTAGGCCAACCCGTAGAACACGGGGCGGCGCGCCCACTCGTGCAGCGCCTCGACCCGATCGGACGCGATCCATGCGCTGGCGAGGCCGGCGCCGACGAGCACCAGGTAGCCGGCCGCGCCGTCCGGCCGGTGCCCGCGCACCAGGCGCCACGCGCCCCAGGGGACGAGCAGGAGCGCGAGGACGTCGGCCACCGGCGCGTCGAGGTCCCAGCCGCCCAGGGGCAGGTGCACGTCGAGCGCGATGTAGGGCCACGCCATCAGCAGCGCGGCCAGGAGGGCGACGGCGAGCCTGTTCACGCCGGCCGCCGTGCCCGCCACGCACCGAACGCGAGGAGGGCGACGAAGGGGACCGCGGCGGCGAAGAGGCGCGGGTCGAGCGGCGAGGTGGCGCCGAGGTCGAGGAGCGCCACGGCCCCGACCGCGCTGGTCGCGAGGACCGCGAGTCCCGACGGGGCCAGGCGCGGCGGCGCTTCTCCCGGCGCCCGCAAGAGTGCCCAGCTCACCACGCTGATCATCACGGTGGTGAGCGAGGTGGACAACGCGAGGCCGGGGAGCCCCAGGCGCGGCGCGAGGACCACGTTGAGCGCGAGGTTGGTGACGCTCGAGGCGACCCCGAGCGCGAGGACCAGGCGGAAGCGGCCGTCGACGATGTGGGCCTTGACCAGGAGCGCGCCGACCAGCGACGCGAAGATGCCGGGAACGAAGGCGCCGAGCGTGTCGGCGCAGGCGCGGACGCCCGACTCGGGGAACGCGCCGTGCAGGAACAAGGTGCGGACGATCGGCTCACGCGCGACGACCATCCCCGCGAGGACCGGCGGGGCGAGGAGGAAGACCCAGCCGAGCGCCTGGGCCACGCCCTCCCGCTGCGCCTGCCGGTCGCCGCGGGCCCGGGCCGCCGCCCAGGTGTTGAACGCGACGACCAGGAGGCTTGACTCCAAGAGGGTCTGCGGGATGACCCGCGCTCGGTCGGCGTACTCCAGGAGGGTGACGCTCCCCGCGTCGAGCCGGCTGGCGAAGGCCTTGTCGACGACGAGGTTCAGCGCCACCATCGCCTCGCCGGCGAGGACCGGCAGCACCGCCCCCGTGGCCGCGCCGAGCTCGGCCGGCCACCGCGGCCAGCCGAGCCGCACCCCGCGGTGCGTGAGGACGGCCGACAACCACAGCAGCTCTGCGGCGGCCCCGGCGCACATGCCGAGCGGCAACGCGTCGACGCCCAGGTCGAACCCGGCGCCGACCGCCACGAGCATCACCCCGGCGCGCGCGATCGGCGCGAGCGCCGCGGCCCGGACCGCGCCCACCACCTCGCACCCCGCGCGCACCACGGCGATGGCGGCGACCCCCGCGACGAAGGGCAGGAGCATCCACGTGTGGCGGACCGCGATGGCCTGGGTCGCCACGTCGAACTGGGTGAGGCGCGGCACCAACGTGGGCACGACCCACGCGAAGGTGATGCCCACCGAGAGCGCGAGGCCCGCCGCCGCCGCCGCTGCGCCCGAGATGACGGGCCCCAGGCGCGCCGGCTCTCGCACGACGAGCGCGGCGAGCGGGGGCACCGCCACCGTGCCCATCGCGTTGCTCGCCAGGACCAGCAGAAAACTCGGGACGCTCAGCGCGAAGAAGAACGCGTCGGTCTCCGGGCGGACGCCGAACCACGTCGCGATGACGATGGGGACGACGAAGCCCGCGCCGCGCGCCACCAGCGCCAGCGGAACCAACCAGAGCGCGGTGCGACCGACCGACATGGGTGGGCGGACTAACGCCGGAGGGGGAGGATGCGGTGGGCGATGCGCCGCGCACCGGTCCGCACGGGTACGAAACCGCCGCCGCGCATCGCGGCGCCGGGGCCGACGTTCACCGGTCGGAGCCGGGTTTCTTCTCGATGCGGCCTTCCTTGTCCAGCTCGTCGTAGAGGTTGCGCTTGGGTTCGCTGAACTTGTTGGGGGCGTCCGACGAGGTGTCGCCCAGGTTCGACACGATCTTCTCCCCGTAGCGGCTCATCACCTTGTCCTTGAGCCCGCGCAGGATCGAACGTCCGATGCCCATTTCCCCTCCCGTTGCCCGGACTGTAGTGCCGGCCGGGGCGCGCGGCAAGCGATGCCCACGATCTGCACGGGCGCGATACACTCGCGCCCTGCATGGCTGTCGACTCCCAAGCCCATCCCCCGCGGTTTCGCCTGTGGATCCGCCGGCAGAACGTGGCCGAGGGTCCGTTCTCGCTCCGGTTCGAAGCGATGGACGGCAAGGGCATCTTGCGCGTCGCGCGCCCGGGCGTGCTCATCGACCCGCCGGCCCGCCCGGTGGGCATCGAGGAGCGCCTCTCCACCGCGCAGCTCCGCAGCACCCGCTTCATCCTCGTGTGGGACGGCGGGCGCGCGCGCCAGGGTCACCTCCTCAACCGCATCGAGGAGCCGCAGCTCGAACGGCTGGAGCTCGAGCGGTGGCACGAGATGGAGGTCGTGGTCGACGGCGGGTTCCGCTACGCGGTGCTCCCGGTCATCACGGTCGCCCCCGAGGCCCGCCCGTCCAAGCCGAAGTCGCGTCGCCCGTCGCTGAGCGAGCTCCGCCAGGCGCTCGACTCCATCACCGTGCACGGCGAAGAGCAGGACGACGCCGACTCCGCCCTCGCCGGGCTCACGGGCCCGAGCCAGGGCGCGGCCAACATCGCCGACGCGCCGCCGCCGGGCATCGCCGGCCGTCGGCCGCCCCCGCTGGCGCCGCTGCCGCCCCCGGCGCGCCCGGCCACTCCGGTGGCGCGGGTCTCGGACTACGAGGTCGAGCGGCCGCGGCGCGCCGGCCTGGACCAGTCGCGGACCGTGCTGCAGGCCGAGTCGCCCGCGCCCCTCCCGCGCGGTCGGGGCCTGGAGAACGCGCCCACCGTCAGCGTCGACGCGGGGGTCGACACCGACGACCTCTTGGCGCTCGGCGAGGCCGAGGGTCCGCTGGACGACGCCGAGGCGCTCGCCCTCGGCGAGGCCGACGAACACGACGAGGCCGCGGCGTCGTTGTCGATGGCGCCGCCGGAGCCGGAGCCCACCGACCGGGGCCCGGTGCGCCCCCCGCCCGTCGAACGCGCCGCGCCCGTCGAACGCCCGGCACCGCCGGCGCCCCCCGCCGCGGCGGGCAGCGCGGCGGTGGAGAGCGACCCCCTCACTGGTGCGGCCGCCTTCGGCGCGCAGTTCAGCGACGCAGAAGAAGAGGCGGTCTTCTCGATCGACCTGCCGTCCCACCGGGCGTCCACCGAGCACGTGACGGTGCGGCGCGGAGTCGACGACGACCTGGCCGCCTTCACGCGCGACGAGCTGCCGCCGCTCCCGGCGGCGCCTGCGCCGCCCCCGCCCGTCGTGGCGGAGCGGCCGC
>SXOM01000213.1 GCA_005776735.1 Pseudomonadota bacterium | reverse complement strand
GGCCTCGGCCGCGCTTCGGGACGGTCGCGGCGCGTCGCCCGCCCCACCCTCAGCCCGCCGCGACGCGGGCGCGGAGGCGGTCGGCGAGGGCGTCGTCGGCCGCGACCTCTTCCCAGGGGCCACCGGCGATGGACCACCACGCCCGGCGACCGAGCGTGCCGGCGGACCACCGCACGACGACCGGCACGCCGGCCACGTCGCCGCGGGCGACGATGCGCGAACGCCACCCCTCGCGCTCGAAGCGGAGCCCGAGCGCCTGCACCATCGGGCTCGCCGCGGTCTGTAGCTCCACCCGGTTGATCCAGCCTGCGAGCCAGGCCAGCCACACGCCGCCGACGCCGATGAACAACCCCGCGAGGAAGCACCGGACGATCGACTCGTCCAGGTAGAGCGTGGCTACCCCTCGACGTCCACGTCGGCCCCCTCGCGGGCGAGCACGACCCGCATTCCTTCGACGCCGGGAGACCACCGCTCGGCCAGGCGATCGAGGTCGTCGTCGGTGGCGTCGGGCGAGTGGTGGAACAACGACAACGCCTTGACGTCGGCCGCCCGGCAGAGCGCGACCGCGTACTCGGGGTAGCCGTGGCCCCAGGTCATCTTCTCGAGGTACTCCTCTTCGGAGAACATGGTGTCGACCGCGACGAGATCGGCGTCGCGCAACAACTTCACCAGCGCGGCTTCGCGCCCGTTGGGCGGGCCACCGCCGGCGAGCCCTTCGCCCGGACGGGAGAGCGGCGAGGTGTCGGTGAGGTAGGCGATCTTCTTGCCGCCGCCTTCGATGATGTAGCCGCAGGCGCCACCCGGGTGGTTGAGCTGCGTGGCGGTGACCCGGTAGGGGCCCCGCTCGACCGGCTGGCCCGGGCGCAGCGCTTCGAACTCCATCGGCGCCGGCAGATCCGGCATCCGAAGCGGGTGGAGCACCCCGTTGAGGTAGCGGGCGAGCCGCTCGCGGGTGGCGTCGGGCGTGAAGGCCGGCGCGGCGATGCGCAGGTGGAAGCTCGGCGCAAAGAGCGGCGCGAAGAACGGGAAGCCGAAGAGGTGATCGAGGTGGAAGTGGCTGAAGAACAGGTGCACCGAACGTTCGGGCCGCCCCATCAGCTCGCGGCCGAGCGCACGCGCGCCGGTGCCCGCGTCGAACACCACCGGATCGTGGCCGGGAAGCTGCACCTCGAGGCACGAGGTGTTGCCGCCGTAGCGCGTGGTGGCCGGACCGGGGACGGGAATCGAACCCCGTACCCCCCAGAACCTCACCCGCATCGGAGCGCCTGCGCTTGGTCCACCACGGCGGCAACGTAGCCGGCCCGGCGGCGGGGGCAAGCGCCCCGTCCGAGATGGTGCACGGTACAGGATTCGAACCTGTGACCTTTGGCTCCGGAGGCCAACGCTCTATCCAGCTGAGCTAACCGTGCGTTCGGACCGGCAACTACCCACCGGAAGCCTCGGCGTCAAGCGTGGAGAGCCACGCCCGCATGGCCGGCACCGCGTCGGCGCGCCACGACTCGGAGACCCGCTCGACCGCGAACTGGCGAAGAAGGCAGGACACCAGCCAGTGTAGCTCTTCGTACACGAACATCCGGTCCATGAGGACCTCGAGCACTTCGCCCGACTTGACCTGGGTCGCGAGCTTGGCCCCGGCCAGGCCCACGCGCTCCCCACGGAGCGTGACGTGGTACTCGCGGTCTTCGCGGCGCACGAGCAAGCGCAGCTCCTTGGGCACCTTGCCCCCGAGCACCGCCGCGCGCGCTTCGGGCGTGGTGCCGGGGCTGTCGCCGGTCAAGAGCGTGGTGGGACGCTCCTCGCCGGTGTCGCGCAGGGCGAGGCGATCGTCGAGGTAGACCTCGACCAGCGTACCGTCCTCGAGCGTGAAGCGACCGCCGCGGGCTTCGCTGGTGTACCAGAGCCAGAGGTAGAAGTCGGCCGAGACGTGCGGCGGGAGCAGCTCGGTGGCGCCGTCGTCGCTCATCGCCCACCCCCGCGGAGGTCGGTCGCGCCGGCGCTCACGAGCGTTTCGGCGAGGCCCTCGGTGCCGGTGAGCTCGTCCAGCGGGCTCCACGGCACCGCGCGCAGGCCGAAGGTGCGGAGGAACAACTTCTGGAAGCGCTCGTTGGGGAGCTCACCGTCGTTGGTGAAGAACGCCCAGCCGTCCTGCATGTTCCAGCACACCTCCCACGTCTGGACGCGGGGGAGCGTTTTTTGGAGCATGTCGAACTCGAGGGCCTCCTTGAGCTCCTCCTTGACCGCCGCCGGCACCTTGGGGCGGTTGTTCTCCTTGCACCACGCCTCCATCTTCTTCTCCAGGTGGGCGCGCAAGAGCCGCGCCGGCACCGCCTTCTTGTCGACCCGCAGCGCGATGAGCGCGTACTGGTTGTACAGCCAGCGGTTGATGTCCGTGAAGTCGACGTCGAGCAGGTTGTGCACCTGGCACCAGCCCATCGACTCCCCCTTGTGGGCGGGCGATTGGGGCTCGCGGTGCTGGTTGGTGTTGAGCGCGTGGATGTAGTCGTCGGTGAAGTTGTCAGGAACTTCGCCCACGATGCGATATCGCCGCCCCGAGAGGGGGCCCTTCAGGATGCCCATGCCACCGCCTATTCCCGGAAGTCGTCGAAGGCATGCCGCAAGAGCGCGATGTCGCCGCCCTTGGTGCGCAACCCGAGCTCCCACCGCCCGATCCAGGCGATGGTTCCGGTGAAGACCTCGCCCTCGGCGAGGGTGACCACCACCTCGCCCTTGTTGTCCCACGCGTCGCCGAGGCGCCGGTTGCTGCACCCGAAGCGCTGCTGCGGGCGGAGGATCGGCGAGACCTGGCGCGCCTTGCGCGTCGCGTCCCACGTCATCGCCTTGCGGGCCTTGGACCACACCTGGGCGTCGCAGACGAACTTGACCTGCGTCTTGTGGAGCGCGACGTCCTCGCCCTTGTCGAGGTCGCGGACCTGCACCTCGTAGGGGCCGTCGGCGAGCACCTTCACGTTGAGGAGCGTCCGACCGTACACCCCGACCACCTGCGGGGCCCCGGACCGTGCGGACGAGACGAAGACGTCGCGTTCGCGATTGTCGTGCAGGTGCGTCTCGATGCGGCGCTTGCGCAGCACCCGTTCGAGCTCGGCGTGGCCCATCGCCACCTGCGTGGCCAACGCCCGCTCGAGCCCGTGGCGGGCCATGAGCGCGTTGACCTCGTCGGCGAACGCCATGCGCTTGAGGGCCTCGTTGAGGTCGAGCCGCCCCTGCGCCACGGCCTTGGCCACATCGAGGGGGACGCCGGTCGTGCGTTGGAGCTCCGCGACGCGCGCGGCCAACGGGTCGGGACGCGGGCCCCCCGCCGGCGGCCCCGGACGCCTCCTTCCCCACTCTCCCCCCGGACGATCGCGCATGGGCACCGGCTAACCGTTACGGGGGCGCCATGCCGACCCCCTCGCCGGGCGACCTTGCCCCCGACTTCACCGCGGAGACCGACGCCGGTCCCCTCACCCTCTCCAGCCTGCGCGGCCGCAAGGTGGTCCTGTACTTCTACCCGAAGGACGCGACGCCGGGCTGCACCATCGAAGCGCGAGAGTTCGCCGTCGCCGCCGAGCGCTTCGCGGCGCTCGGAGTCACGATCCTCGGGGTGAGCAAAGACTCCGTGAAGTCCCACCAGAAGTTTCGCGCGAAGGAGTGCCTCCCGTTCGCGCTGGTGTCCGACGACGGCACGATCTGCGCGGCGTACGGCGCGTGGCGGCAGAAGAAGCTCTACGGGCGCGAGTACGACGGCATCGCCCGCATCTCGTTCCTCGTCGACGAAGCCGGCCGTGTCGCCGAGGTGTGGGACCCGGTCACCGCCAAGGGGCACGCCGCGCAGGTCCTGGCCCGCATCGAGCGCGGCGCGTCGTGACCACCGTGCTGGCGGCCCACGGCCTCGGCCTCGGGCCGTGGGTCTTCGACCCGTGGCGCCGCCCCTTCGAGGCGGCCGGCTACCGCTTCGAAGCGCTCCGGATGCCCGGCCACGGCCCGGAAGGGGATGCGTCGTTCGCCGACGCGGTGGCCGCGCTCGACGCCGCGGTCGGCGCCGCGCCCGGACCGGTGGTCCTGGTGGCGCACAGCTACTCGGCGTTGGTGGCGCAGGTCGTCCTGTGCCGGCGCACGGTGGCCGCCGCGGTCCTCGTGTGCCCGCTCCCCCCCGGTCGGCCGGTGCCGAGCCGCGCGTCGTGGCCCCACCTCCCGCGGGCCCTGGCGACGCTCGCCCTGGGTCGTCCGTACCGTCCCAGCCGCCGCGCGTGGCGGGCGCTCGGCTTCTCCCACGTCCCCGACGCCGCCTTCGAGGCGGCGATGCGCGAGGCGGTCCCGTGGCCGCCGCGCCTGTGTCGCGACCTCCTCGCCGCGCCCGCGGTGCAACCCACCTCGCTGGACACGCCGGTCCTGGTGGTGCTCGGCGGCGACGACCCGGTGGTGCCGCCGGCCGCGGGTCGCGTGGTGGCCGACCTGTTCGAAGGGGTGGCGTGGCGCTACGACGGCGTGGGCCACACCCCGATGCTCGAGCCCGGCGGCGAGCGCGTGCTGGCCGATGTCCTGGCGTTCTGCGCGGCGCCGGTGCGGCCCCGCGTCATCGAGAGCGAAGGCTTCGGTCCCGACGAGGGCATCGGGCACACCACGCGACGCGCCCGTCGCGGCGAGAAGGCGCGCAAGCGCAGCGCGTACGGCCAGAAGGCGGCGCGGGCTTGATCGCCGGCGCGCTCGTGGCGGCGTTGGCCTGCGCGCCCGCGGTGCCCCCGGAGTTGGAGCTCGCGCCGCCGGGAAGCCAGGCCGTCGACCCGGAGCCCGACACGCCCGAGCGGCGCGCGGCCTGGGCCCTCCAGGGCGATCCGCTGGCCCGGCGCGTACGGCAGCCGCTCGGCGTGCTGCCCGCCGGCTACGCCGCGTTCGTGGCGCTCCCGCCCG
>SXOM01000212.1 GCA_005776735.1 Pseudomonadota bacterium | reverse complement strand
GGGTCGGCCGCTCGACGCGGCCGGTCGCGGCGCGCCGCCCTACACCTCGGTCGAGGCTTCGGCGGCGGCTTCGCTCGGGGCCGCGTCGGGCCGCGGCGCGTCGGGCAGGAGCAGGCGGCCCGCGAGCAGGCCACCGACGCCGGAGATCGCGCTCGCCACCAGGATGCCGAGCTTCGCCGTCTCCAGGTGGGTGCCGGGTGGGAAGGCGAGCTGCGCCACGAACAGCGCCATCGTGAAGCCGATGCCCGCGACCCCGCCCACCACCCCCAGTTCGCGCCACCCGACTCCGCGGGGCAACCCGGCCATGCCGGACCCGACCGCGAAGCGGCTGGCCACGAGCACCCCGACGAGCTTTCCGAGCACCAGGCCGGCCGACACCCCGACGAAAACGCGCCACCCGTCGCCGACGAAGCTGACCCCGCCCAGCGTGATCCCCGCGTTGGCGAACGCGAACAGCGGCATGATGAACCACGCCACCCACCCGTGGAGCGCGTGCAGGACCCGCTCCACCGGCGGAACCGTCTCGCGGGCGGCGCGACCGAGGGTGTGCAGCGGCTCCTGCAGGTCGGTCTCGCCGGCGTCGACCGCGGCACGCACGGCGCGCGCCGTCTCCTCGGCGGTGTCGGCGAAGCGGAGCGGACCCCACCACGCGCGCACCGGGGTGAGGAGCCCCACGGCCACGCCGGCGATGGTCGGATGGACCCCGGACGCGTAGGCCGCCGCCCACGCGACGACGCCCAGCGGCAGGTAGGCCAACGCCCGCCGCACGCCGGCGAGCTGGAGCGCCACGATGCCGGCGAGCGCCAGCCCCGCCAGCGCGAGCGGCGCCCAGGCGACCCCTTCGCCGTAGAAGACCGCGATGACCACGATGGCGCCCAGGTCGTCGATGACCGCCAACGCGAGCAGCAGGATGCGGAGCGCGGGGGGCACCCGCTTGCCGAGCACCGCCAACACCCCAACGGCGAAGGCGATGTCGGTGGCCATCGGCACGCCCCACCCCGCCGCGGTGGGCCGGCCGGCGTTCAGCGCCCCGTAGATCGCCGCGGGCAGGAGCATGCCGCCGAGCGCTGCGGCCAGGGGCAACGCCGCCCGGCGCAGCTCGCTGAGCTCGCCCGCGTGCAGCTCGCGCCGGATCTCGAGGCCCACCACGAAGAAGAAGATGGTCATCAACCCGTCGTTGATCCACCAGCGCAGATCGCGGGTGAAGGCGAGGTCCCCGAACTGGAGCCCGACCGGCGTGCACCACACGGCCTCGATGGTCGGCCCCCACCCGGCGTTGGCCAGTCCCAGCGCGAGGGTCGCCGCGGCGAGGAGGATGAGCCCGCTCGCCGCTTCGATCGCGAGGAAGCGCTCGACCGGCGCCGCGAACGCCCGTGCCAGCCGGCGCGCGGGGCGCCAGGAGCTCGGCGGCGGCGGGAGCTCGGCGGAGGTGCCCATGGTGGGGGCTCGGATAGTCACCCCCGGGAGCGCGGACTACCCCGCCGCGTCCGATTCCCGGACGATTGCCTGCACGTCCGCCACGAGGTGGTCGATCTGGGCGCGGTGGGTGCGGAACGAAAGTACGCACACGCGCAGGAGCCAGTCCCCGTCGATGTCCACGCCGGTCAACAGCACGTGCCCGACCTGGCCCACGCGCGTCGCGAGGCGCCGGGTGCGGCGGTTGCGTTCTTCCCGGGTCGCCGCGCGCACGCGGAACGCGAACAACGACAGGTCGGGGGCCGCCACGAGCTCGAGCTCGGGCACGGCCGACAACCGCGCGCACGCCTCGGCCGCGAGGTCGAGCTTCTCGTCGAGCGCAGCGCGGAAGCCCGCCGCCCCGTGCATCTTGAGCGGCAACCACACGCGCAGGCCGCGGAAGTCGCGGCTCAGCTCGGGGCCGAGGTCGGCGAAGTCCCAGAAGTCGGGGTCGGCCTCGGCGGTGGGCAGGTAGGCGGCGCCGACGCGGTGGGCGGCCCGAAGCGTCGCGAGGTCGCGCACCAGGACGCAGCCGGTGCCGTAGGGCAAGAACAGCCCCTTGTGCGGATCGAGGGTGACCGAGTCCGCGCGCTCGATCCCCGCGAGTGTCGCTTTTCCGCGCGCCGTGAGCGCGAAGAAGCCGCCGTACGCCGCGTCGACGTGGAACCACAGGCCCTCGGCCGCCGCGAGGTCGGCCAGCGCGGGGAGGGGATCGACCGCCCCGGTGGCGGTGGTGCCGGCCGAGGCCACGAGCATCGCCGGCCGCCGACCGGCGGCGCGGTCCTCGGTGATCGCCGCGGCGAGCGCGGTGGCGTCGAGCCGGAAGCGGGCGTCGACGGGCAGCGCGCGCACCTGGTCGGCGCGGAACCCGGCCACGCGCGCCGCCTTCACGATCGAGTGGTGCACCAGCGTGCTGGTGTAGATCACCCCGTCGTCGAAGCGCTCGCCGAGGCGATCGTGCCGGGCTGCGACGACCGCGGCGAGGTTGGCCAGCGACCCGCCGGTGGTCAACAGCCCCCCCGCCGCGGCCGGGAGCCCGAGCATGTCCGCGAACCAGCGGATGACGTTGGTCTCGAGCTGGACGAGGCCCGGGGCCGCCTGCCAGATGCCGACGTAGCGGTTGGTGGCGTCGGCGATGAGATCGGCCACGGCGGCGTGGAACAGCCCGCCCCCGGGGATGTACGCCAGGTAGCCGGGCCCCGCGGTGTTCAGGCCGAACGGGATCACCCGCTCGAAGAGCTGGCCGAGCACCCGGCGGAACGACACCCCTCCCTCGGGCAGCGGCTCGCGTAGCGCCCGCGCGAGCTTCTGCGCGCCGTCCATCCGGTGTTGGGGGGCGGTGGGCAGCTCGGCGAGGAACGGGACGATGCGGTCCATGGCGGCGGCGACCATGTCGCGCATCTCGGTCTCGGAGAGCTCGAGCGACTCGGGAGGGGGGCGGCGGCGGGGCACGCGCCCGCCTATCCGCGTTAGCTCCCCGCCGAGATGGCCCGCCCACGCGACCCCGACCGCGCCGTGTTCCTGGAGCGCACCGCCCGTGCGCTCGGCCTCCCTGCCGGCGAGGTCGAGGCCCGCTTGTCGTCGACCTTGCGCTCGAGTGTGCGGCTCAACCCGCTCCGCGGCGCCCCCGAGGCCACCGAGGCCGAGCTGCGCGCGGCGGGG